>CANQGA010000085.1 GCA_947600145.1 uncultured Lachnospiraceae bacterium
ATAAAAATTACGCTGGTTTACCAAGCAAAGAATATGGCTGCGAAGCCATCATCGGCGGCCTGCTCCGGGAGTTCCGCCTGATATACTACTTGGACGCCTGCACATGGGTCATGATGATATGACCTGATTGATTTTTTCAAACAAAAAGAGAGTACCAGCCGCTCCTGATGGATAAGCTGATACTCTTATTTGTTGCATATCTTTAAGCCGTTTTCCATTTGCATAAAGTCGATTTATAGTATTTAGTAGGCTGTTTTGTGTTAAGAATTTGAAAAATGTCATTGACAGAGATGCCTCTTTTCTTTTGTACGTAGACGAAAGAAAACAGCACAAATCCTCGTAAATTCAGGGTCTCAAAAACGCCCAAGCGAAGAAGGGAGCGACATTGTACGTAAGATTTTACGTACAGTTTACGTACAGTTCTACGTACAGTTTTCAAAAAAAAGGGCGATATTTTACGATAAGATACGGTACTTTCCCGATGTAGCAAAAAAGCGCCGGAAGCCTTGATTTTACTGGCTTCCGGCGCCATTTAACAACTTATGATAAGTTATGTCAACTACCCCTGATTCCGGGCTTACATTCCCATCTGCTTCGCGACTTCCTCCGCGAAGTTCTCGCTCTTCTTCTCCATGCCTTCGCCGGTCTCAAAGCGCAGGAAATTCTTCACCTTGATCTTGGCGCCGTTGGCCTTGGCGACCTCGGCCACGTACTGGGAGACGCTCTGCTTGCCGTCCTCGGCCTTCACATAGGTCTGATCCATCAGGCAGATCTCTTTCATCTCCTTGTTGATGCGGCCCATGATCATGCCCTGGATCACCTTCTCGGGCTTGGACGCTTCCTTCGGATCATTCTGGATCTGAGCCATCAGGATCTGCTTTTCATGCTCGATAAACTCCTCGCTGACGGAGCTTCTGTCGGTGTACATGGGCTTCAGGGCTGCCGCCTGCATCGCGATGTTCTTCGCCATCTCCTTCACGGCATCGTTCACCACATCGGTCTCCACATCGACCAGCACGCCGATCTTGCCGCCGCCATGGATATAGGAGGCAATAAAGCCGGCGGGCTCTTCCATTCTCGCAAAACGCCGGATGTCCAGCTTCTCGCCGATGATGGAGATCTGGGTCGCCAGGGCGTCGCGGACCGTCATCGTCGTATCCTTCGCCCATGTCTCGGTCATAAAGGTCTCCACGTCAGCCGCGCCGGAAACCAGCGCCTGAGCCGCCACATCCGCGGCGTAGGTCTGAAACTTCTCGTTCTTCGCGACAAAGTCTGTCTCCGCGTTTACTTCCACGACGACCGCTTTCTTCGCGTCGTCGGTCAGGGCGATGGTCACCACGCCCTCAGCCGCGATGCGGTTCGCCTTCTTATCAATGCCCGCAAGTCCCTTCTCGCGCAGGAACTCTACGGCCTTATCCATATCTCCGTCGGTCGCGCTTAAGGCCTTCTTGCAGTCCATCATGCCGGCGCCCGTCATCTCTCTTAACTCTTTTACCATTGCTGCTGTTACTGCCATTTCTTCTATTCCTCCATTCTGATTCGGATCTTTCGATACATGTCATGCCCTCCGGAAGGATCGCTTCCGGGGACATCGTAAACCGGTACTCATACCCGGCACCGCGTCCTGCCGCGCGTACCAGCCGCAATCCACTGCGGCTGCCCCGTTGATAACGATTATTCCTCAGCCGGCGCCGCTTCCTGCTCCAGATAAGCTTCCGCCTCAGCCGCCTCGTCATACGCCGCCGTCGCAGCGCCCTGGTTGGCCTCGACCACGGCGTCCGCCATCTTGGAAACGATCAGCTTCACGGCACGGATCGCGTCGTCATTGCCCGGGATCACATAATCCAGCTCTTCCGGATCGCAGTTGGTATCGCAGATGCCGATCAGCGGGATGCCCAGCGCATGGGCTTCCTGCACGCAGATGTGCTCCTTCTTCGGATCGACTACGAAAATGGCATCGGGAAGTCTCTTCATCTCCTTGATGCCTCCCAGGTTCTTCTCCAGCTTCTCCCACTCCTTGCGGATCTTGATAACTTCCTTCTTCGGCAGCACATCAAAGGTGCCGTCCTCGGACATGATCTCGATCTCCTTCAGCCTGGCGATGCGGGACTGAATGGTCTTGAAATTGGTGAGCATGCCGCCCAGCCATCTCTCGTTCACATAGAACATGCCGCAGCGCTCCGCCTCCACCTGGATCGCGTCCTGCGCCTGCTTCTTGGTTCCCACGAACAGGATGGTCCCGCCGTTCGCGGCGATCTCCGCCACCGCGTTGTAAGCCTCGTCCACCTTGCCCACAGACTTCTGCAGGTCAATGATGTAGATGCCGTTGCGCTCGGTGTAGATGTAGGGAGCCATCTTGGGGTTCCATCTTCTCGTCTGATGTCCGAAGTGGACGCCTGCTTCCAGCAGCTGTTTCATTGAAATAACGCTCATGATACTACCTCCGTTTGGTTTTACTTCCGTCTGCGTCTTCTGTTCCCTCAGGGACCCGTATCCGGGCACCTCCTTAAGGATCGGCAGACGTGTTTTTTCGTCAACGTTCCAAGTATAGCACGGAATCCTCCGGATTGCAAGCAGAAAATACAACCCTTTCCGATCCGTTTTGGCGGCGTTTTGGCGGCTGGAACGCCGCCCCTTCCAGCTTAAGCAGTCTTCTCTTCACATCGAGTCCTGCCGCGTACCCGGTCAGGCTCCCGTCCGTTCCGACGACCCGGTGGCACGGGATCACGATCGAGATCGGATTATGCCCTACGGCGCCGCCGACAGCCTGGGCGGACATACTTCCGGCGTGCTCCTCTCCGCCGGCTGCCCGAACCAAGCGCTCCTCTCCGCCGGCTGCCCGAACCAAGCGCTCCTCTCCGCCGGCTGCCCGGGCCGAGCGCTCCTTCTCCGCGGCGGCCCGCCGCGCCAGTTCCTTATAGGTGGCAAGCTCCCCGTAAGGGATCTCCGTGAGATAGCGCCAGATCATTTTCCGGAAACCGCTCCCCTCCGGACGCAGCGGCAGCTCTTTCGGCTGCGGCTTCTCCCCCGCGAAGTACCGGTCCAGCCAGTCCTTCGCCTGCGCAAACACCGGCAGATCCTCCCTGCGCGGCGGCAGTTCCTTTAAGCCGCCCAGATAATATTTCTGTCCTTCGATCCACAGCCCCGTAAGCGCCTCTCCGTCGGAAGCCAGCGTCAGGCGGCCGACCGGGGAGTCATAAAAGGATGCGTACATTTTCTACCCCCAAAACATGTTCGCCAGCCCCACGACAAGCGGCAGACTCGCGATACTCAGCACCGTACTCAGACAGATATCCCGCACGGCTCCCCTGTAATCCTTCTGAAACATCTGGGCAAAGATCGCCACGTTGGCGCCCACCGGCGCGGAAGCCACGATCAGCACAGCCAGGCGGATCATCATATATTCAGCCGGGATCAGCGAAAGCAGCGCGATCGTCAGAAGCGGGATCACGAGAAGCCTTATCAGACAGCACAGGTAGGTAAGTCCGCTGGTGAACAGATCACGAAGCGGCATCTGGGCCAGGTAGGAACCGATCACCAGCATGGCGACGGGCCCGTTCATGGAAGCCAGCGTGCCCATGACTCCCCTCAGGGTCTGCGGCACCGGAACCGGCAGGAAAAACAGCAGGAGTCCGACAGCCAGACCCAGCACCACCGGATTCGTCGCGATCCACTTTAAGCTGACCGTGGCCGGATCCTTCGTGATCGAGTAGACGCCGAACGTCCACTGCAGGATATTCAGAAGCGCCACATAGGACACCACATAGAAGACCGCCCCTTCGCCCAGAGTCATCTGCACAAGCGGGATCCCGATAAAGCCCGCGTTGGAAAATGACGCGCCGAACTGGCAGATGGCAGATCTTTTCTTAAACACCAGCGTGCTCACCGCCATGGAAAGCAGGAGCGATCCCGCTGCCGCCGCGAAAGACAAAAGGATCTCCTTAAGCATCTGCGGCGTGAAATCCCTGGCGTAGGAATTCAGTATGACCACCGGCGTGATCACGTACAGCAGAAGCTTCCCCAGCTCCCCGCTGCCTTGGGTCGTCAGAAGACGGTTCTTAAACATCAGGTAGCCGATCAGAAGATAAATGAGCATCACCAGGTTCTGACGGAAAAGCAATAAAACGATATCCATAAAAGCCTCCCCCTTTGTATTCACAGGGACAGTGTATCATATTTCCCGCCGAACCGGCAACAGCTTTTGAGCATATTTCCCGCCGAACCGGCAGCAGATCCTGCGCATTTTCTCTTCTCAGGGATTCCGCAGGAGAGAGACCAGGGCCGTAAATTTCCCGTCCTCATATCTGCCCCGGTATCCGCCGCCGTACCGCTGCGCCAGATCGGCCAGGATCCGCGTTCCGTATCCATGTCCGTCCGCTGTCGGTTTCTCCGCGATGCCGCGGGGAGGCGCCGACGGATTTACGACGCAGATAAACACATAATCTCCTTCATTCCGGGATTTCAGGCTGATCACCGGTTCTTTCACCTGCGATTCCCCGGCCCCGCGGATCGCGTTGTCCAGGAGATTGCTGAAAATACTGCACAGATGGATGGGCTCCACGGCCAGATCCTCCGGCAGCGCCAGCTCCGGCTCCAGACGGATGCCGGCCTCCTCACAGACATGGCCTTTCTCGGTCAGGACCGCGTCCACCACCGGGATCCCGCAGTAGTAGTTCTCCCTGGTCCTGCCGATCTCCGCGGCCAGCTGCGTGATCATCTGCTGCGCGTCCTCATCATTTCCTTTCCGGACCAGTTGCCCGATCACAGCCAGCTGGTTGTTGAAATCATGCCGGATGCGGGCCATTTCCTCGCGCCGTGTCTCCACCGCCTGGTAATGCGCCCTCTCCAGCTCCATCATATGCCTGGATTCGCGCAGCTGCTCCTCAAGCCTTGTCTTCTCCTCCTGCCTGACGGTATAGAGCAGAAGCGCAATGTCCGCGGCGATCCCGCAGACGGTGCCCGCCACCCAGACCGCGCGGTGCGCGGAGAACATATAGAAATAAAAGACCAGGACGTGGCTCAGCGGAAAAAGCATGTATACCAGATAAAAGCCCTGGAATTTCCGCAGGGAGAGGGAACGGGCGACAGATACCGCGGCCGCGTTCATGAAGATCGCGTACGGGACCGCCAGTCCGAAATAGATAAATGTCTGCTCCAGCGTCCACGTCTCGATCTTCGCGGTAAATCCGACCATCGAAAAGGCAAGCGAGTCCCCAAAGCTGCCGACGCCCAGAAAGCCCAGCGTGACCAGCAGCTTTCTCAGCCTGCCGCCCTCATAATACCGTCCGACAATGAACGTCAGCAGGATCACGGCCAGAACGGTCGCGGGAAGCTGCGCACGGCTGACGCCGAACGCCGCCTTCCAGATCACCGTCGTTTCCAGAACCGCCGCCAGAAGAACCAGCTTTGCCTTTCCGAGCCGGCAGGGCATCACCTGCGCCATGCTGAACAGGAACAGAAACTGGGTCAGGCATCCGCCCAGAAACTGAAACAGGATCACCAGTATTCTCTCCATCCGTCATTCCTCCGCAAATGCCGCCTCCGCGAAGCGGAACCATGCTTCCTTCATCTCGCCGTATCTGGAGCGGCTCACCGGCACGCTCCGCCCGTCCTTAAGCAGGATCCCGTCAGCCGCGATCCTGCGGATCTGCCGCAGATTGACCACATAGCTTTTATGGCACTGGAAAAAGTCCCCGCTCAGCTGCTCCGATACCGAGCTCAGCTTCCCGTACACGGTAACCGCGTCGCTTTCGGTATAGACGGTCACGTTATGCCTGCTGCTCTCGATATAAACGATATCGCGAAACGGCAGGACCAGCGCCTGTCCGTGGGGATACAGCACAAGGGACGGCTCACCGCCGCCGCGCAGCTGACGGATCTTCCGGAGATTGGCCTCAAGAAGCGCCCTGTCCACCGGCTTGGTCAGGTATCCGCTTAAATTCGCCGGGTGCAGAAAGATCTGCTGGGAAAAACGGTCATTGTAGCCGGTCACATAGATGATCTTCATTCCGGGGCACTTCCGGTACAGCTCCTCCGCCACATCCATGCCGGTATCCCCGGTCTTCCAGTCGATATCCATCAGCACCGCGTCGTATCCGCCGCCCCCGGGGCCTACCGCCTCCCAAAATGAGGCCAGATCGGAAAAGGTATCCGCCTTCTCCACCATCGGTATCTCTTCCAGCTGCCGTTTTAGTTCTTCCAGAAATAACCGGTTATCGTCGCAAACCGCAAGCTTCATCTTCAATCCGTCTCCTTACGCAGATATGCGGAACAGCCGCGCAGTCATCTGTCCCCGCAGGTAATTATACTTCTTCCTCCGCCGCAGCGCAAGAGGAAGGCTGCCGCGGGCGTCAGATAAAGGAAACGTCCGCGGCAGCCCCTGATAGCTTCGTACCCCTCTGTCAGCCTATATTCCGGATTCTCTGGGTTCCTGCCTCCACATCGCTTCTCGACTGGGCGACATAGTCCTCCAGCGCCTTCGCGTACTGCTCGAACAGCTGCATCAGATCTTCCACTTCATTCGCCTTCTCCGACACCACGGCGCCGAATTCCTCCGATGCCCTGTCGCTCCAGCCGGTCTTCAGGTCCGTCACCAGCTTCAGCCCTGTTCCGATCTCCTCACGGATCGTACTGACGCAGTTGCGCAGCTCCGTCACCGCCGCCGACATCATTTCCCAGTTCTGCTGAGTACCTTCCGTATACGTCATATTCCTGTCCTCCTTTTCTTTTTCATCTATCTGCAATGGAGTCCATCCGTTTTACGATGTCCTCTCTCATTGCCTCGATCCGCGAAAGCAGAGCTGCCGTGTCCGCGTCATTTTCCCCGGCCGGCAGCTCTGCCTTCAGGCGGTCGAGCTCTTCAAGCGCCTCCCCGTCCTGACCAAGCTGCAGACGGAGGAACACCTTAAGGGGCAGCATATCCGTTTTCATGCTTCCGTCCTCCATGCGCTCAAACCCCTTAAGGGCCTGCTCCATCGTGCTGCCGGTCTCTTCCTTGCCCAGGCTCTGCATGGCCAGCGCCCGGTAAAACAGGGCATAAAACTCAACCGTCGCTTCCGCCGGCGATTCCAGGATCCGGTCCGCGTACTGCAGCACCAGCTCCATCTCCCCGTGCTCCAGCGCTTCCGCCGCCAGGGAGAGTCCCGCCCGCTTGTCTCCGTATTGATCCAGAAGCTCCTGCCAGACGGCTTTCGCTTCCTCCGTGCGCCCCATCTGTTTCAGGATGACGGCACGCTGTTTCTTACTGACCGCGTCTAAGAATATCTGCCGCTCTTCCAGCGCGCGCAGCGCCTCCTCCAGATCCTCGGCGGCCGTAAGTTCTTTCTGTTCTGTCTCTGTTTCAAATGTCTCCATCGCTCTCTCCTCTCTGCCGTCTGTCACCGTGTCCTGTCCTTAAAAACAGTTACCAGTCAAAAGCACTGTCTCTCGATTTAATAAGTTTACCAATCTTCCCGCTTTTCGGAATTGCGAAAAACGACTCCATCGGGTTATCGCCTTCCACAATATCGTCCAGAATATCGACATCCGACATCAGGTCATTGAAAAATTCAAGATAAGAATCCGTCCAGTCGGGAACCTTAAATCCAAAAACGTATTCCGTCCAGCTCTTCGGATTAACAAATTTCTTCACATTGATAATATAACCGTACCCCGCCGACGCATCATCCATCACATCCGCGGCCGTTGTATACCCTTTTGCCCGCAGATATCCGGAAGCGCCGTTATATCCGGATATCTCATTCGCCCTTTTTAATCCCTTCTCTTCATTGCCCATGGCGGTATGATAATAATACACGATCGGCGCACAGAACAGATCCTGTCCCGTGTTGATCGTATCATTCCACACGTCTCCCGCGTCTTTCAGCGCTTCGTCCCACTGTCCTGTCGCCGCGTGACACAGAAATTCCGCTGAATCCCGGATGATCTGAAACGCGCTCAGCGCTCCGTTGCCGATATACGTCAGGTACTGTCTGTTCTGGCGTTCTTTCTGCTTGGCTTCGGCGATCAGCTGATCAAGGACCGGCGACCCCGTGGTGCCCTTTTTATCATAAACGCTTTCCGCCTCCATCCTGAATCGGAAGTTCGTGATATACTGCGCCAGACACTGCTTCTCCGTCATACCTGTCCAGGAGTACCGGGCAGATTCCCGGGCAAGCTTTTTCACAAAAAACAGCGGCGACCTCCTTCCCGCGCTTTCAAGACAGACCGCATCCGATATTCCCGGTTCGCTGCCGAACAGAAGGCTTCCCATCGCGGCGATTCCGGCAAACGAGCACCGGATATCCGGGGAAACAGCCGATTTTACGCCATTTCCGGCGGCCCATCCTGCAGCCCCGATCACATTGCCGCTGGCTGTATTCAGCCTGCGGAAGATATCTGCCCATCTGTCCGCGCGGTCGGAGTTCGCATCGACGCTGGCCCCGACGATATCGGAGTATTGATCCATCCTGCTGCTCAGCTTTCTGGCCCGCGCCTCCAGCCGTTCAAGGGACGCCTCGACGGAACTGTCCCCGTCCAGTTTAAGCGCGCCGTTATGAACAAGACCGTTCTTTACTGTTCTGATCTGGCTCAGGACCTCGTCAATACTTTCTTTCATGCTGTCCATCTGAGAACGCAGCCGGCGGGTCCCATCAAAATCCATATATAGGCTGTCTTTCATGGTTTCTCTCCCTTTACTTCTTCTTCCATCCTCCGAGGATACCCGCCGCCAGTTTCATTCCCGGCTCCGTCCTTCCGGACACAGACGCTCCGGAGGATGATGCCTGCGCCTTTTCGGCCAGCATTCTCTTCTCGTTCTCTTCCGCGCGGTCCGCCATGTTCCTGATCTCTTTTCCCAGACGTTCCAGATCCTGCTGCAGGCGTTCCGCTTCCCTGCTCCACTCCGCCAGAGCCCCGGCCAGCGCGTCCGCGTCCTCTCCCCGCCATACGCCGGGGAGAGCGGCCTTCTCCAGAGAGCGCGCTTTCGACGCCGAAGCGGAACAGTTCGCCGAGGCATCATGATACAGAACCCTGGCGTTTGCTCTCACTGCTTCATACCCGATCTTAATTCCCACAGGTCACATCTCCTTTTCCGCTTTTATCCGGCTTCCGTCCCATATACCGACAGAAGCCAGGGAATCATCCTCACCAAGCCTCCGTCCGCGCCAGACAAGGCTCAGCCCTTCCGCCCCTTCGTAACGCCCGGGCCGGTACCCCCTCAGAGTCTCTAAAAGCCTGCGGCTCAGTTCTCCGGCAGGAAGAAATGCCGGAAGCTCCATATCCAGTTCCTCTCCCGTATCCGCGAGCATCACCGTTACCAGCACGCTCTCAACCTTCATCCGCCGCCTCCTTATCCGCGCCGGAACTCCGAAGCCAGAGACGCAGCTTTTCTTCTATCCCGGACAGTGCGGCCGGCGACAGGCTCCAGGTCTCCGCCGAAGCGTCCGCCGTTTCCAGAAGGACCGCCCCGCTCAGGCTGTGGATCACAGCCAGGGAAGACGCTTTTCCGTTCGTCCGCAGGCCGATATACACAGCCATCATGCTGTCAGCCAGGCCATTCAGCCCGTCAAGAACCGCCCGGCGCATATCCTGCTGCCCGCAGGACGCGGCAAGGATGGCATCCGCCGATGGTTCATCTCCCCGCGCGGACGCTTCCGCGGCGCGTCGGATCTCCGCCGCGGACAACAGGATCTCCTTCTGTCCGTTCAGGGACCGGCCATCTGTCCCGTCCAAAGGCCCCGTCATCCGCAGGATGCCGGCGAGCGCTTCTTCCGCACTGCACTCCTCAAGAAGAAGGCAGCCGGCCTCCTCCTCAAGCCTTGCCAGATTTCCGCCTTTCCCGTAGATCACCTGACCGCGGACGCTTCCGCCTTTCCTCCCGCTTCTTATCTGCAGAAAGAAATCCGGAACCGCCGCAATATCAAGAAGCGGCTCCGCGTCCCGCGACAGCTGGAAGCCTCCGTCCAGCTTCATCTCTCCATATCCGCTCCGGTCCAGCTCCAGCCGCGCCTGTGCGGCGGCATCGGCAATTTCCGGTTCGGTCATCCCCAGAAACGGGTCTACCATTCCATGGATCTCCTCCGCACCCAGCTCCGTGACCGCGTATACGAGTGCCGCCCCGCTCAGTTTCATGGTCTTCACCCTGTCACACTCCTTCCGGTTCTTCCGCCAGCCTGATCTTTACATACCTGCCGTTTCTGAACACATATCCTTCTTCCCGCCCCATGGCGGTCTGCTGCTCCCGATACGGCATCCGCAGATCCAGCAGGCAATGATCTCCCGGTTTGCCGCCCGCGATCAGATAAACGCCGTTTCTCAGCATTCCCGTCAGCATCGGTTCCTTTCCTTTATACAGGCGGGCCACCCAGTCCGGCGTACCCATCATGACGACCATCACGCCCAGAGCAGCGCCCAGACTGATCAGAGTGACCATCCTCTCTCCGGTCTTGTCGCTGACCGCCTCGTACCAGGTCTTCCATTCCGGGAGCAGGAACACAATCGGGGCAAAGACCTGCCCGGCGCCCGCCTTCTGAAGCTCCCGTCTTTGCTGGATCAGCGGCAGCATTTCCCCGAGACACCGGTCGAACTCCTCCCCGGTGCGCAGGATCCCGAACGCCGTCCCGCCCGCATCCGGCAGCCCGTCCGTCATACTGCCGTCCGCATCGTACACAAGGATCTGTTCCGCCGGCATGGCCATACACTGCTTAAGCACCGCCCTCCAGAGTCCCCGGCCGGCGCTCTCCTCCGCCGAGATGACCAGGAACGCCTCCCCGGGCGGCTCAACCGAAGCGCGCGCAAGATCCTCGTAAGACAGCCCGAGACCGATGCCCGGGCCTGACACGTCGCCGACCCGTACATGCTCCGGCATCAGCCGCGCTCCCGGCGGCAGTTCGCCCGTCCATTTCTCCTTCATCAGACGGATCAGGGCCCGCAGCGCCAGGAAGCGGTCGTTGTCCGTCGCCCCCTCCACCGGCAGCGCCGTCTGAAATTCCATCGTCTGACCGTCCTTCACCAGTCCCCGGCCCGGCAGGTCCTCCGGAACCAGGCCGCCCGTCCGGCCCAGGATGGAAGAATAGTCGGAGGCGTCATTCATATGCAGAACCAGCGACACGCGCAGATTCTCCGCGATCTTGTAGGACAGACCGCTCTGACTTCCGGCGCTGATCAGCAGATACATGCCGTAGGTTCCGCCCTCCTGGGAGTATTGCCGGATAAAATCCTGCAGGTCCGGGTAAGTCCCGAACGCCTGGGCAGCATTATCCAGAACCACGATCCAGCACGGCAGCTTCTGCCCCGTCATCATCCGGTAAGCCGGCACATTCATCGCGCCGCTGGCCGCAAACAGCTTTTTGCGGCGCTCCAGCTCTTCTCCCAGAAGCTTCACCGTCTTCTCCAGCCGTTCCTGCTCATCCCGCAGCACAGCCTCCCCCACATGGGGAAGATCCTGAAACATGGACAGAGCGCCGCCCCCGAAGTCCAGAAGGTACATCTGCACCGCGTCCGGCGAATAGGAAAGCGCCAGCGAGAAGACCGCCGTCTGCAGAAGCACAGTCTTTCCGGAACCCGGCGCGCCGTAGACCGCCGCGCCTCCCTGATCGCTGAAATTCAGCCGGAGCGGATACTGGGACTGGCTTACCGGATCGTCCGCCATTCCGATCACCGCGACGCATTTTTCATCCTCTCGGTTCCATTTCTCGCCGTCAAAGGCGATGGTCAGAAGCTGGTTCAGACAGATCACGGAGTCCAGCTTCTTCGTCCACACGCTCCGAGCGCGGCCGAGACCGTGCCCGCGCACGTAATCGTCGATATATTCCACGACCGCGTCGATCTCGCTCTTTCCGGACCGGTATCCGGCCGTCGCCTCCGCCTCATACCGTTCCTTCCGGCCCTGCGCGTCCACAACGTACAGCTTCCCGGCCTTTTTCTGGTCTGTCCCCGGCATATAGGGACTCCCGCTGTAATAGGCCTGGATCTGCTCATAGACCTCATCCTCGCCGACGCGGATATAGGCGCGTCCCGGATTGGTGATCCTGGCCGCGTCCGGCTTCCCCAGAACATCCCGGCTGTCCCCGGCGCTGGCCACCTTCAGGCACCAGAAGAAACGGGAATTTCCGCTCATCTTGTCGCCGACCACGCCTGCCGGCTTCTGGGTCAGAAGCATGATAAAGACGCCGAGGGCCCGGCCGCGGGCGAAGATACTGTTGATCTTCTCCATATAGTCCGGATAACGCACTTTAAACTCCGCGAACTCATCGATAATGATCATCAGCACTGCCAGGGGCTCTTCCACGCGCCGCTGGCGGTACAGCGAAAGGTATTCATTGATATTCTTGACCCCGTTCTCATTCAGCAGACGCTCGCGGCGTCCGAGTTCATTTTCCAGCGCCACCAGATTGCGGTTGATATTCGTATCCATATCGGATATGGTGCCGGCCAGATGCGGCAGGTTTACGAACGGCAGGATCAGGCCGGTCCCTTTAAAGTCGATCAGCACAAAGGAAACCGCTTCCGGCGGAAAATGGACCGCCATGGACAGGATCCAGGACTGAACCGTCTCCGTCTTCCCGGAGCCGGTCATACCCGCCACCACGCCCTGCGTGCCGTGCTTTTTCTCATGGATATCAAAATAAAACGGTTTCCCGCCGCGCATGACGCCGATCGGCACGGCCATGGATACCTCCGGGCGCGCGTTGCTCCATCGGGCGCCCAAATCCAGCTCCTCCGCCCGGTTCACGCCGTAGCCCTGCAGAAACGTGACAGACACAGGAAGCTCCTGGCTGACTCCCTCCTCCAGGCGCAGCGGCGCCAGCTCCCTGGCCAGCTGGTCGAACTCCTCCACAGACATATGGTCCGCAGTAAAGCGCTGCTGGTCTCCGGCATTTTCCCTGCTGTAGATCATTCCGGCGCTTCCGTCGATATCCACGATCTCCGCGCACTGGTTGGGAAGCAGGTTCATCCGGTCAAACAAAAACAGCGCCCCCACCCCGGCCTGCGGATCATTCCGCACCAGATAGTCCATGATCTCGCGCCCCTGCATCAGCTCCCGGTCGGCGCAGAGAAACAGCAGATACGGCAGCTGCGGGCCTCTTTCCTTCGCTCCCGGCGCCGTGCCTTCCTCTTCGCGGAAACGCAGCTTAAGCTCGTCGGTCAGCCCGGGAAGGATCTGTTCCGCCGCCGCAAAGCTGTCCACGATATAGCGGGACGACCTGGTATCGTCAAAGATATGGGGAAGCCAGCGGATCGGGGCCCATTCCGCCCACTCATCCTTCCGGCAGATCAGGATCAGCTTCAGTTCCTCATAGCTGTGGTTGACAGCAGCCTGCGCCGCCATGCTGCGGACCAGCGGTATCACATCTTTCCGCTCGCCGATGATCCCGCATGTCCCGCGGTGAAGCAGGTCAAGAAGCACCGGGCAGTCCTTCGTCCGCAGAAGAGAGGCCGCCATCTGCTCGCCCATGATATCAA
>CANQGA010000086.1 GCA_947600145.1 uncultured Lachnospiraceae bacterium
ACGATCCGGCCGGCGTCAAACACCGCGATCTTGTCGCAGAACCGGCAGGAAGCCAGGCGGTGGCTGATATAGACGGCGGTCTTGTCCCCGGCGATGGAATTGAAATGGCTGTAGACCTCATACTCGGAGACCGGATCCAGCGCCGCCGTCGGCTCGTCCAGAATGATGAAGGGCGCGTCCTTATAGAGGGCGCGGGCCAAAGCAATCTTCTGGGCCTCGCCGCCGGAGATCTCCACGCCGTCCTTGTCATAGTCCTTGTAAAGCGGCGTATCCAGTCCCTTCGGCAGAGTGCCCTCCCTCCGTTCAAAGCCCGCGCGGGCGAGACACGCATTTACCCGCTCCCGGTCATAATCCGTGTCCGCGGCTACATTTTGCCCCAGGGATACGGCAAAGAGCTTAAAGTCCTGGAACACCACGGAGAAAAGGGACATATACTCATCGTAGTCGTATTTGCGGATGTCCACGCCGTTTAAGAAGATGACTCCCTCCGTGGGATCGTAGAGCCGGCACAGGAGCTTGATAAATGTGGTCTTGCCGGAGCCGTTCATGCCCACGACCGCCAGCTTTTCTCCCACTTTGAACTTCAGGTTCACGTGCCGCAGCGCCCAGGCCTGCGTACCGGGATACCGGAAGGATACGTCCTTAAATTCCATATCGTATTCATTGTCGTCGCGTTTCTCGACCGTAAGGCTCCCCTTATACATTTCGTTGGCAATGTCAAAATAAGAGAAATACCGCTTCAGATATCTGTCGTTCACCAGCGTCCGCTGCACGCTGTCTACAAGTCCCAGCACGGCGGCCATAAGAAGCGCAATGCAGGAGACGTACCTGGCGATGGAACCCACGGACACGCCGCCCCTAAGGGCCGCGAAGATCAAGAGCATGTAAACCGCAAACCGCAGGACCTGCTCCAGCACTTTGCCCGGAAATGTCATAAATGTCCCTGTGATCTCTGACGAAACAAAGTATCTTCGCAGAGTCGCCTCATTAAGCGCCAGATATCTCTTTCCGATTCCTTCCGCCATTCCGTAGAGGCGGACATCCTTACCGGCCATGTAATCGGTTTTGTATTCCGAAAGACGGTTTGCCTGCAGATTGACATACACAAGATCCTCAAAAAGCCTGTTCTGCATCTTCTCGACTCTTGACCGGAAGAACGCGCTGACGATCACCGTCAGGAGGATTCCGGCCGCAAGGACCAGCTTCATCCAGAGCCGGATGCTGTCTATGAAAAAGAACGACACGGTGAGGGCGGCGCTGGCGATGATCTGCGCCGTACAGCGAATGAAGCCGGTCAGACAGCTCTGCAGGAAATAGTAGTTATAGCCGGTTCGGGTCTCATTTTGGATCCTCTCCCGCAAAAGCGCCGTGTCACGGTCCTCTATGGAGCTGTAAGCCATGTCCATCGCCTTTGCGGCGTAGCGCCAGTCGGCATTCACATACATTTCTTCATTTCCCACGCCCCTGCGCCCGGAAAGCCATGCCGCAAACGCGCCAAGAAGGAATGTAAGCCCTGCCGTAAGCGCCGCGTATACCGCCAGTGTCTCAGCAGGCGCGCCGTCCGCCACGGCGTCCACCAGCCGCGCGGAGAACCAGATGGGCACATAGGGCGTAACCGCGGAAACGACCGCCTCCAGCATGGAAAACGCCGTATATGTGGGACTCAGCTCATAGAGCAGACCGATCCCTCTCTTTAATATCCGGAAATGTTCCGATGCCTTCATTCCGTTTCACCCCCTTTGTAATTCTCTCTGTACCAGCAGCTCTGTATCTCGTAGAGCCGGCTGTACGCGCCGCCCAGCTCGATCAGCTCCGAATGGGTACCCTGCTCGGCGATCCGCCCGTTTTCCAGAAAAAAGATCCGGTCGCAGAACCGGGTGGAAGCGAGCCGGTGGGATATGAAAATCGATGTTTTTCCCGCCGTCATGGCGCCGTACTGCTGATAGATCTCATTTTCCGCGATCGGGTCCAGCGCCGCCGTCGGCTCATCCAGCACCAGGACCGGCGCATCCTTATAGAGGGCCCTGGCAAGCATCAGCTTCTGCTTCTCACCGCCGGACAGATCGGTGCCGTCCGGATCCAGAAGCTTATCCATCATTGTATGGATCCCTTTCGGGAGCGCGCCGATCTTCTCTCCCAGACCGGCCCGCCGCAGGCACGCCTCGGCCTTCGCTTCGTCCCCGCCGCCTTTCGGCATTCCCGTGACCGTTTCCGCAATGGAAAATGGGCCCAGGCGCACGTCCTGAAAGACCGGGGCGAAAAGCTTATAGTATTCCTCTCTCCGAAAATCCGCGGCAGGCACGCCGTCGATCCGGATCTGGCCCGCCGCAGGGGCGTAAAGCCCCGTGAGAAGCTTTACCAGCGTGGTCTTGCCCGCGCCGTTCATGCCGACGAGAGCGATCTTTTCTCCCGCCCGGATGACGACGCTCAGATCATGGATCGTATCCTGCTCTGCCCCGGCGTAGCGGAAGGAAACGTGGTCGAAGACGATCTCCGGCGCGCCGTCGGGGCGATCCTCCATGGTCTTCGTCCCTTCCGGCTGCATGTCGGGCAGATCCAGGAATTCACGGAAATCGCAGATATAGAGGCCGGCGTTTCCGATGGCGTTCCATTCATTTACAATGTTCCCCACAAAACCGGCGAAAGCGGAGACCGCTCCGAAATACAGCACGAACTCTTCCGCCGTCACCACGCCCCGGACAGCCTGGGAGATCAGTACGGCGTAGGCCGCGCCGTCCCGCAGAAGGATCACCGCCAGATCGGCCAGACGGGAAAGAAACTGCCGGAATGTCATCCGTCTTAACCACATGATATCCGTACTGAGAAGCTCTCCGAAGATCTCCTTAAACCACCCTGCCATACCGTAGATGCGGATATCCTTCCACGCCGCATAATCCGCGGGTCTGGAAACAATATAGTCCAGTCTGCGCTCATTGTCCGCCCTCTGCGCGCGGGTGGAATATTCCCACGTCCGATAGGCCCTCGCGCAGAGAACATTAACCGCGGGAGCCAGGGTCAGAAACACCACAAGCCATGGGGTCACAAAGGAAATGACCGTCCCGAAAAGTACGTAGCACATAAGATTTTCCAGAAGCGCAAGCGAATGGCGCGGCACATCAGAGAGAGGCTGCCGGCCATTCATCATCCACGACGCCAACTCCGCCCGGCCATGCAGATCTCTGGTCTCTTTCTTCTCGAAAGTCTGATAGAAACACTCCAGAGCTTTCCTGTCAAGCCGGGCCCCCTGGATATAACGGTATCGCTGCAGAAGCACGTTCAGCACCGCTCCGCAGGCGTCTCTGAGAATGGTGGCAAGAAGTACTGCCAGGAGGAACAGTCCTACCGTCAGCGCGGCCCGATTCATTATTCCGCCCGCCGCCGCGGCTGCGTTCGTCATTTCACTTGCCGCGATCACAGCACGGTCTGTCATTCCGGCCGCAGCGCCGCCGTTCGTCACCTCGCCCACCACCAGCGCAGGCAGGCGCACCTCGCTCCACGCCAGAAATACCGCCGGCGGCACCTCCAGAACCATCAAAAAGAGCGTCACCGGAGCGTCCTTTATCATCTCCCGCAGACTCCAAAGCGCGTTGTTAAACGTAGATTTGTAAGGTTTTTTTCCGGGTTCTTTTTCGTATTCCAAAGTCGTTCCCCCCTTTCGCCCACAGAATAGCATGTCTCGCGTACAAAAAGAAAATCCGTGCACCAACTGCAGCGTCCGGTACACGAATTGTTATATGGCAGCTTGAAAATCTGCCGGTGACAGATTTCTCTGTATCGCTCAACATCCAAAAGTTCTCTGATGACCGGCTCTTTGAATCACATCAAAATCCAGAATACCCTACGACAGCGCCGGAATCAGAAACTCCGACGTAAAGGCCCCATCCTCGCTGTTATATTTGACCCAGCCGCCGTGATCCTTTATGATCGCCTCCGCCCGCCGAAGGCCGAAACCGTGGACGCCGGACTTGGCGGTTCTGAATAGCCCGTTCATCTTCTCCCGCTTTGCTCCGGCGGAATTGAGCATGGAGAAATAGAGCATCTTCCCCTTCATGCCGATAAAGATACGGATAAACCGCTCTCCGCCCGCCTCGCGGCACGCCTCGATGGCGTTGTCAAGAAGATTGCCCACGATGATGGAAAGCTCCAGATCGCTGACCGTCAGCCCGTCGGGGACATTGGCCTTCACCGTCACAGAGACATCCTCACTCTTGGCCTGCGCGATCTTGGCGGAGAGAATGGCGTCCAGCGAGACATTGCCGGTTTTTAAAAGCGTATCCACGTCCATAAGCTGCCGGTCCAGCTCGGAAATGTATTCCCTGGCCCGTTCCGCATCCCCGGCGTCCAAATAGCTTTTCAGCGTCTGCAGGTGATTATGGAAATCATGCTTATATCCCCGCATCTCCCGGTGGATGCTCCGCACCTCTTCAAGGTGCTGCCGGGACTGCTCCGTCTGGTATTCCGCCAGCTTCAAATAAGTCCGTTTCAGCATGTCAGTTCCTCTCTATGAACGCGCGGTTCAGGCTGTCGTATTTCCCCCGGGCCAGCGGGATTGCGATCCCGCCCGTCAGGGTCACTCCCGTGCGTGAGATCCGCTCCACCGCCTTCAGATTAATGATGTAGGAACGGTGGGCACGGTAGAAATCCGGGCTCAGCTTCGCCTCAAACGCCGCGATGCTCTCCTTGATCCTGAAAACGCCCGCGCGGGTGTGGATCTCAATATAATGGGCGAACGATTCCACATAGAGAATGTCCGCCTCATAGATCTTCACCGTCTCCCCGTCACAGGTTACGACCACCGACGGTGGCTCCGCGGCCAGCCGCAAGGCCGCCCGGTCCAGAACCTCGCATAGCTTCCGCTCCGACACGGGCTTCACCAGATAATGCAGGGCGTCAACCTCGTACCCTTCAGCGATAAACTCAAAATGAGAGGTTACAAATACGATCTCCGCCCGGCTGCCTTCGCGTCGTATGCGTTTGGCCAGATCGATCCCATCCATCCCGGCCATCTCTACGTCCAGCAGGAGAATGTCCGCCGCCCGGTCCTCTGCATACGCAAAGAGAAAGCTTTCCGCCGACGGAAAGCCGGATACCTGCACACTGCGTCCCGTCGCGTCCGCCCACCGGCGGACCATGCCGCAGAGATCCTGCCGGTCCGCGTCGGAATCGTCGCAGACCGCTATTTTCAATATTGTGCCGTCCATCAACGCATGACATCCTTTTCAATATCGATTTTACATGTAATATTCGGTTGCCCTGCTTGCCGGGCAGCTCTGCTCATTTTTCCGCATCAACATCAATATTTTTCCAGGCAGTTTTCGGAAGTAAATCATCACTTCGCGTCAAACCACGTCTCGCCTGTGTGGGCTTCCACCTCCAGGGAGACCCGGAGACTGGCCGCGCCCTTCATCTTCGTCTCCAGGATCTCCGTCACCGCAGCGGCCTCGTCTGCGGCCGCCTCTACCAGCAGCTCGTCGTGGACCTGCAGCACGATCCGGGACTTCATACCGCGGGCGCGCAGTTCTTTATCCACCGCGATCATCGCGATCTTCATCACGTCCGCCGCCGTGCCCTGGATCGGCGAATTCATGGCTACCCGCTCGCCGAACTGCCGCCGCATGAAATTGGCGTCCTTTAGCTCCGGGATCGGCCGACGCCTGCCGTAGAGCGTCGTCACATAGCCGTGCTCCCTGCCGTCGGCCACCTGCTTATCCAGAAATGCCTTCACGCCCGGATAGGTCTCGAAATAATTTTCGATATAGACCTTCGCCTCCTTCTGGCTGATGCTTAAGCCTTCGCTTAAGCCGAAGGCGCTGATCCCGTAAACGATCCCGAAATTCACCGCCTTGGCGTTGCGCCGCTGAAGCGGCGTCACCTCGTTAAGCGGTACATGGAACACCTGGGACGCAGTGATCGCGTGAATATCCTGAGCCTCGCCGTAGGCGGCGATCAGATGCTCATCCCCTGACATATGGGCCAGGATCCGCAGTTCGATCTGGGAATAGTCCGCGTCCACAAACACATAACCGTCCTCCGGCACAAATACCTTGCGGATCTGCCGCCCCAGCTCCATCCGCACCGGGATGTTCTGCAGGTTCGGCTCCGTGCTGCTGATGCGCCCAGTGGCCGTGATCGTCTGGTTGAATTTGCCGTGAATGCGCCCGTCCTCCCGGATAAACGCCGCCAGCCCTTCCGCGTACGTGGAATTCAGCTTGGTCAGCTGCCGGTAGTCCAGGATCATCCGCACCACCGGATAATCTTCCGCCAGCTTCTCCAGCACGTCCGCCGCCGTGGAATAGCCGGTCTTCGTCTTCTTGCCGTGGGGCAGGTTCATTTTCTCAAATAAGATCTCACCCAGCTGCTTCGTCGAGTTGATGTTGAATCGCTCGCCGGCCTTATCATAGATCTCATTCTCCAGCTTATCGATCTGCACCTTCAGGTCGTCGCCGTATTTCTTTAGGGCGTCCTTCTCCACCCGCACGCCGGCCTGCTCCATATGATGGAGGCTGTAGATCAGCGGCATCTCGATGTCCGTAAATAAGCTCCACATGCCGGTTTCTTCCAGCTTCCGGCGGAGCACCGGCGCGGATTTCCAGGCAATGTAGGCCATGTAGCAGGCGCAGCTAACAGCCTTGCCGGCGGACGCGGTCCCTGCGTCCTGTCCGTCGGCTGCCGCCGCAGACGACCCTTCTGCGGATGTCACAACCGCATCCGCCCCGGCTTCCCAATATTCCGCAATCGCCGCGGCCACAGACTGCTTTCCCAGCAGATCCGCCCTGGACGGCACGGTCATACCGAGATAGTCCCGGGCCAGGTCGTCATACTCGTAAGTGTCCTTAAGCGGATTCAGAAGGTATCCGGCGACGCCGGCGTCCATGGCCGGACTGTCGTAGTCGACGCCCGCCAGATACGGAAGCTGACTCTTGAGGCCGATGGTCACCGCGCACTCCGACGCCAGAACCAGCTCTGCCGCCTTACCCGCCAGATATTCTCCGGTCAGGAAACCTCCCGCCGCGATCACATAACAGTCTTCCTCGCCGAAGCAGAGCGCCAGCCCGGCCACCTGACCGCCGTCGGTCAGAAGCTGAATACCCAGGCGCGGACGCTCCGCGCAGCTGGCCGCATCTGCATCTCCTGCCTCCGCCGCCGTATCCGTTTTCGCGGCTGCTGCCATATCCGGTTCCGCGCAACCGGCCGCATCCCGCTTAAGCGTTTCTGCCGCCTTCGCCAGCACCTTCTCCGCCTCCGCGAAGTCCCGCACCGCCGTGAACTTCTCCTCCGCCTTCGCCCCCGGCGTCTGCATTTTGGCCGCGTCGAACCGGGCAAGGATTGACTTGAATTCCAGCCGTTTCATATACTGGTACGCTTCCTGCGTATACAGATCGCCGATCTCCATATCCTCGTAGGAATACGCGATCGGACAGTCGGTGCGGATCGTCGCCAGATCCTTGCTGAGTACCGCCAGATCATAGTTCTCCCGCAGCGCCTTCTGCGCCCGCGGCGGTTTGATCTCGTCGACATGGGCGAACGCATTTTCAATACTTCCGTACTGCGCGATGATCGCCGTGGCCGTCTTCTCCCCGATGGACGGCACGCCGGGGATATTGTCCGACTGATCCCCCATCAGCGCCTTCACGTCGATGAATTCCGCAGGCGTCACCAGATATTTCTCCTTCACGTCCGCCGGGTAATAATCGTGGATCTCCGTGCCTCCCCTGCTTGTCCGGGGGATCCGGATCTTGATATGCTCGTCCGCCAGCTGCAGAAGGTCCCGGTCGCCGGACACGATGGACACCTCCACGCCTGCCGCCGCGTTCTTCTTCGCCAGCGTCCCCAGGATATCGTCCGCCTCGTAGCCGGCAAGCGTCATCACCGGCACACCCATGGCCGCCAAAACCTCCTTCATCAGAGGCACCTGCTCATGGAACTCCTCCGGCGCCGCGCTGCGGGTTCCCTTGTACGCGTCAAACATTTTATGCCTGAACGTCGGCTCCGCCAGGTCGAAGGCCACCGCCAGATGGTCCGCCTTCTCCTCCTCCAGGATCTTAAACATAATATTGAGGAACCCGTACACCGCATTGGTGTGAAGTCCCTCAGAATTGGTCAGTGTCGGAATCCCGTAAAACGCCCGAAACAGTATGCTGTGTCCGTCGATCAGTACCAGCTTCCCCGCCATCGCTTCGTCTCCTTTTCTTTTCATATGTCATCCCAGCCACCAGAACCGCAGCTGCAGAAGCAGCATAACCGTTACGCTCAGCACCGTCAGCGTATCCGCCGCATACCGGATCCCCCGCAGAAGCCGCACGCTGTACAGACGCTGTCTGGACTCCCGAAGGTCCTCCTCCATCTCCCCTTTGATATTGCTGCTCCCAATATCATTATCCAGCTGCCGGATACCGGCCTCCACCGTGTAATAGATCTCCAGTTCTTCCCTGCAGTCGGCGCAGCCGTCGATATGTTCCAGAAACGCCTCGGCCGTATCATCATCCAGTTCGTCATGAATAAAGGGAATAACAAGGGATTCCGCTTCCCGGCATGTCATAGGGTCCACTCCTTCCGCACAGTTTTGCCTAAGCTTTCCTCTATCATACACCAGAAGCAGCTTTTTTTCAATGAAAAGCCGCGCTGCCATTCCATTTCCGCCATTCCTGTGATAAAATAGGAGCAGAGACTGTTTTGGAGGTGCCATTATGAGCCATCAGAAGCTGCAGGAGCTGAAAAAGAATATCCGCCGCCGCATTGTCGGCAAGGATGAGGTCATCGACCACCTGATCACCGCCCTGCTGGCCGGCGGCCACGTTCTTCTGGAGGACGTGCCCGGCGTAGGCAAGACTACGCTCGCCAAGGCTCTGGCTGACTCCCTGGATCTCAGCTTTGCCCGGATCCAGTTCACGCCTGACACCCTGCCGTCGGACGTAACCGGCATGAATCTCTACCACCCGGCCACCGGAACCTTCGAGCTGATGCCCGGTGCCATCGTCCACCAGATCGTTCTGGCCGACGAAATCAACCGCACATCGCCCAAGACCCAGGCAAGCCTTCTGGAGGCCATGGAAGAACATTCCGTGACCATCGACGGCACGACGATCCCGCTTGAGGAACCGTTTATGGTCATCGCGACTGAGAACCCGATGGACGCCGTCGGGACGTATCCGCTTCCGGAAGCCCAGCTGGACCGTTTCATGATGAAGCTGTCCGTCGGCTATCCCTCCGAGCAGGACACTCTGGAAATGACCTCGCGCTTTCTGGACGGCTCCCTGAGCGAGCCGCTCCGCCCCGTCGTCACCGCCGCGGAGATCCTGGATATGAAGGCCGCTGTCTGCCGCGTGGCTGTCCACGACGAACTGCGCCGCTATCTCGCGGAGCTGGTCCGCCGGACCCGCGTCCAGCCGGAGACCCGCTTCGGCGCGAGTCCCAGGGCCGTGCTGGTGCTGACCCGCGCCTCCCAGGCCCGGGCATATCTGGAAGGCCGCGATTTCGTGATCCCCGAGGATATCATCGCGATGGCGAAGGTCGTCCTCCCCCACCGCCTGGTGCTGACAGCCGAGGCGCGCATGGCCAGGGTTACCGGCGCGCAGGTAACGGGGCGTGCCATCGACGCGGTAAAGGTCCCCGGCCTGTCCTGAAAGGAGGCTTCCTATGCGTATCTACCTGCTGCTGCTGATACTGTCCCTGGTCTGGGTCAGTCTGCAGGGCGGCCTCCTTCCCTATCTTACATTTTACACGATCCTGATGATCCCGGTCGGGTCCGCCGCTTATTTATTCTACGTCTGCAAAGCCCTGCGCTTCTACCAGGGGCCATCCTCTCATCTGGTCACACGCAGCGAAGGGTTCACATTTCCCATCGTATTGGAAAATACAGGCCCGCTGCCCATCGTGAGTCTCCGGCTGATCATGGAAAAGGAACTCTGCTCCTTCCTGAATTTTGACAACGGCCGGACCTGGTCCCTGAACCCCGGCGCCCGTCTGGAATTTGCCCCGGAAATGGCCTGCCTTTTCGCGGGCGCATACCCCGTGGGCGCGAAACAGTTCGTGATCCGCGACTGCTTCGGGCTGTTTTCCTACACCGGGCGGATCCCCATGCCCTGGCGGGCCGCAGTTCGGCCGCAGATCACCGACCGTGCGGACGCGCTCCTGGATATGGATCAGATCCGAACCGCCATGGAGCTTAAAAGCGCTTCCCGCGAATCCATCCTCGGTTCAGACCTCAGGGAATACCAGAACGGCGACAGCCTGCGCCATATCCACTGGAAGAATTCCGCCCGCTCCGGCACACTTCTCGTACGCTGTCCGGAGCCGCGGCAAATGGAACAGATCCGCATTCTGCTGCTGCCGGAGGCCATGGGAAACGGGGACGGGCCGGATCCGCTGTCACGCATCCGCCGCCGGGACCATTTTCTTGAACTGATCGTCTCTATCGCCAACTATTTCTGCAGACAGAACCAGTCCGTGATCTTCTGGTATCCGCAGGAGGAAATGCTGGAAACCGTCGTAGATTCCTATGAAAATTTTCAGGAATTCTACGAACGGATCCCTGACCTGCTCTCCGGCTCCGATGAGAACGCGCCGGACTGGAAGACATGGCTTTCCGCCCGCGGGACCGGCGAAGACGGCCCCATCCTGCTGCTGAACGAGAAATATACAGATGAAAATCCGCTGACCGTCTATCACCTGTGACGAATCTTTCTCACTGACGGGACAAACGGCAGACCGCCCCCGCGTACGGCGAGGGGACCGCACAGAAAAGGAGCCGGCATGGAACCCACTGGAAATGATATCCGGGACAATCTCATATCCGCCATTCTTACATTTATCGCGGCGTCTGCTATGGCGTACGCGGTCATCGGGCTCGCCGCGGCGTTTTTTCCGCAGTGGGATCCCCGGATCTGTCTGCTCTTCTGCCTGCTGTGCGGGATCCTGCACACCATCGCCGTCTGTGCCGGCCAGCCCAGACTCTCCCTGATCCTGATACCGGGCGTCGTCCTGCTGGCCGCTCTCTGCTTTCACAGCTGGCGGACCGCCGCAGAGATCGCCGCCGGATGCGCCGTCTGCGGACTGTCTTTCCGCATCCGGAACTTCGACCGGCCGCGGCAGGCCGTCACGGCGGGACTGATCCTTGTTCTTGCCGTGTTCCACCTGTCAGGCACAGCGGTCCCTCTGCCGCGGATCGCCGCATGCCTTCTGTGCGTTCTGACGGAACTGGCGGGCTCTCCCGTCCATCCCCGCCGGGACCACGGCCTCAGGCTGATCCCGTTTCTCATTCTTCTGGAAGCCGCCATTCTGCTTCTGCCCGCGGGAGAAGAACCCTTTGACTGGAGCTTCGTCATACGGATCGGGAACCGCGTCTCCGATCTGGCCCAGGATGTGATCGTAAATATGGAATACCGGTTCTCCTCCGACACCATTTCCGACAGATGGAACGCCGGCTACGGGAACCCGAATCTCTTCGGCGGAAGATTCTCCGACGACAGCCGGATCGAACTGTCCGTATCAGACCGCGGCACGCGCAATGTGCTGTATCTTTCCGGGGAAGAATATGCCGGTTATGACGACGGACGATGGACCAAAGGACCCGCGGACGGCCTTCCCTTCATCAGCTGGTACCTGACCTTTCTTGATTGCCTGGACCGGCGGCAGACTACTCCGGAACAGGCCGCGTGCTTCGCCGAAACCGCGTCCACCGCGATCCTGTACCAGCATCTGCGCACTTCGGACGTGATCCGCCCCTCCATGCTCCTGCGGGCCGATGATTCCCTGCTTTCGGCCATGACGGGCGACGACGGCAGCTTCTCCTTCCGCCGGAGCCAGACGCGGGGACGCCGCTACGACGTTACGTTCATGGATCTGGACTACGCCAATCCGTATCTGACAGAGATCCTGCGGGCCGCCGGAAGCGAGGGATCCGAAAACAGCGGAACCGAAAACGGCGGGAAGGCTGGAAACGAGGGAACCGGAACCAGCGGGGAGACCGCGCAAGAAGGAAGAGATGACGCAGCCGGGAAAGTCCCTTCCTACGATCATCTGGAAGATGTCTCTTTCCGTCTCTTCCACCTTCCCCTGTCCACCCTCATTTCCCGGACGGATTACGAAGCGCACGCCGCGGATATCTTCCATCCCGATCTGACCGCGTGGCTCGACACCGGCGGTACGCCAGAACGTGTCGCCCATCTGGCGGAAGAGATCACAAAAAACTGTGAGAACGCTTACGATCGATGCAAGGCGATCGAACGCTATCTCCGCCAGTATCCTTATACAAAAGACGTGGATTACAGAGGTTACGTCAATTTCATCGACGCTTTCCTCTTCGAAGTGCAGAAAGGCTATTGTATCCACTATGCCTCAGCGATGGTGATGATGCTCCGGGGGATCGGCATTCCCGCGCGTCTGACGGAAGGATACCTCTACGATTACGGAATTCCGTCCGAGAATGGATATGATATTCCCGGGCGGTATGCCCATACCTGGCCCGAGGCTTATCTGGACGGGTTCGGGTGGGTAAGGTTCGAACCGACCGCGGCCGTCGCGTCAGCCGACGAATATGGCTGGAATCTGCTTGTTGTGGAAGAGATTCCGGAAAATGACACCGCAACAGAAAATAACGCGTATCTTCCTTCCGGCCCCGCGTCCCCCTCAAACGGTTCCGGGCCCGAGACGCCCGCGATCACCGAAACATCCGATTCCGAGGAACGCCCCGGCCGTCTGGCCGCCTGGCTTTTCTTCGGCGTCTGCATACCGGCCGTCTATCTGCTGCTTCTGCTGATCATCCTCCCCGCTCTCAGGAGATACCGGTACCGCAGGATGGACGATTCCGCCAGACTGGCGGCAGAGCTTGCGGATCTGCTGTGGCTGATCCGGCGCCTCTATCCCGGATGCGGCGAAAACCGGCCGCTTCTCGATTACGCGGCGCTTCTGAAGGACGCGTCCGAAGCCGAAGCCATGACGAAGATCTGTCTCGCCTACTACCGCTTCCGCTACCGCGGCGGCAGAGAAGGGACCGCTGCGGAAAAAGGCGCAGCCCCGGATACAGAAGCCGGCGCCGGATCCAATGAAACGTCCGTGCCCGATCTGCGGCAGACCTCCCTGCGCCTGAGGCAGGCTCTGTACAGACAATATATCGATTCATCCGACCACGGCAGACTGCTCCGCAGGCTCACCGCATATGTCAGCCTGAACCGCCCGTCCGGCTGACGACCGGCTAAATGCCGCCCGGTCCCAACCGGATATCCGGCCGCCCCATACGCCGTCCGCCGGGCGCAGCTCTAAAAAAAGACCGCGGTCTCCGATCAACGAAGAACCGCGGTGCCCCTGCCAAGGAGTGCCGGCTGCGGGACTTGAACCCGATTTATAGAAACTTTTATGAATGGCTTGAAATCGTGTTTTGCTAGAATATGAC
>CANQGA010000087.1 GCA_947600145.1 uncultured Lachnospiraceae bacterium
TATCCCTCGCGGCGCGATCCCGTTATACTTCCGTCCTCTGACCGCAGCCGGGACACCCCGCGCACTGCGGCAGCGCCGCGTTCATCCTGTCATCATAACAGTAATCCTCCGCCGATGTCAACAGGCAGATAGCCTGGGCCGAGATTCCTTCGCCGCTCCCCGTAAAACCAAGTCCCTCCTCGGTGGTCGCCTTCACGCTGACCCGGCCGGCGTCGATCTGAAGCGCCTCCGCCATATTCGCCGCCATCTGCGGCCGCCACGCCGCGAGTTTCGGCCTCTGGGCGATGATCGTGGCGTCGATGTTCTCGATCACATAGCCCCGCTCCTCCAGAAGCGCGCCCACGCGCTTTAAAAGCTCCACGCTGGAGATCCCTTCATAGGCCGGATCCGTATCCGGGAAATGCTGCCCGATATCGCCGAGCGCCGCCGCGCCCAGGAGCGCGTCCATGACCGCGTGGATCAGCACATCCGCGTCCGAATGTCCCAGAAGACCTTTCTCATAGGGGATCTTCACGCCCCCGAGGATCAGATCCCGCCCTTCCGTCAGGCGGTGCACGTCGTATCCCTGTCCGATTCTCATAACCAAGCTTTCCTCTCCTGTCGGTTTCTCAAAATGCCGCCGTGTCCAGCCCGCCGTTCCCGTAAGATCCTTACACGATCATCCTGATCTTATTCGCGATACAGCGGAACAGCAGCTCCCGCTGGTCTTCGCAGCTCTCCCCGTCGCAGTGCACCGGCATGGACCGGTCCAGATGGATCTCTGCCTCCCGGCAGGTATACAGCCGGGAACCCGGATAGTTCTTTCTGCTCTTAAGAAGCGCGCCGAGAAGGATCGGAATCAGCCACAGCTTGCGGTCCTGATGCACGACCTTCACGTCCAGCATCCCGTCGCAGGGATCCGCGTCGGGAGCGAACAGAAATCCGCCTCCCTCATACGGGTGGATCTGCGCCGATACAAAATAAATATGGTTAAATTCCACCTTCTTCGTGCTGTCCAGGATCAGATAGCCCTTCACCGGCCTGGCCAGGATAAGCTGCCGGATCCCCAGCACCAGATAGTTCCATTTTCCCAGAAAAACGCCCTTTTTGACCTGTATGTCGCGCGCCTGCGCGATATTGCGGCAGACCGCCGCGTCCATGCCGATACCGGAGCTGACCAGAAACCTCCGGTGGTCCGACCGGCCGCCGTAAGAGACCACACCGTAATCCAGCAGCCTGTATCGCCGGGGATTCAGGATCTTCTTCAGGCATTTACGCGGGTTCTTCGGAAGCTTCAGGCTTCTGGCCAGATCATTGCCGGAACCGGCCGGAATATAGCCCATCGTCACAGGACCGCCGAAGGCAAGTCCGCTTACCACCTCTCCGACTGTCCCGTCCCCGCCGATCGCCACGATCGTCTGAGGGCGGTCGCGCCCGCCGGTCAACCCGGCCGCGCGGTCTGCCGCGTCGCCTGATCTCTCCGTCAAAAACGCCTCGTACTCCACTCCGAAACGCTTCAGTTCCTTCTCGACCCGATGCCAGACCTTAAGCCCGCGCCCCCCGCTGGCATTGGGATTTATAATAAACTGGTACATTCCGTCCTCCAAAAGCAATCTGCGCCGCCGAGCGGCCCCCCGTTGCACGCCTCTTATGCCAACGCATACAGTATAGCACAGATCACCTGATTTGACAAAAGGATTTCACGGAAAATACGGAAATATCGAATTCAGGTCACAGCGTATGCCGGATATACGACCACACGCCCGCCGCGGCGAACAGCGGCAGTTCTGCCGCAGCCGCCGTCACCATGGCCGTGGGCAGCCACACGGCAAAAGACGCGGCATTCAAGAAATCATAATCCAGCATCGTATAAAGCATACTTGCCTGCACGCCGGCAGCGCCGCTGGACGGGATCAGCGCCCGCAGCCACAGCCCTACGCTCGCCGGCGCCGCGAAATAGACGAAAACCGGCAGGACGCAGCTGAAAAGCGCCGCGGCCAGAGCCGCAGCCGTCGTCCGGATCCGGGCCGACAGAAACGCGGTCAGACTGACTGTCGCCAGAAGCGAGAGCAGGCCGGCTCCCGCCGTGAACCACTGGATCTCAAGCACCGTCATATCCGCCAGCATCGTGGCGGAATACAGCATCTGGACCGACGTTTTCACCGTCTCCCAGCCGAACAGGCTGTCCGTGATCAGAATAAACAGGACCATGCAGACAGAAAACTGGGCGCCGCAGATCAGAAGGACCGCCCCCGTCTTCGCCGCGCCCAGCGCCATCCGCCCGTGGCGCATGCAGCGCTGGATATCGTCCGCCCCGGTCTGATAGTCCGAGGAAAATACAGGCGCCGCGATGACCGCGGCAAACAACGTCAGCACAAATCCCAGAAGGATCTGATAATCCAGCGCGTCCGTGTTGAAGCCCGGATAAAAATGATAGGGCGTCCCCACTTTTTCATAAAGCCGTACGGCCTCCGCCCGGGCCGCCGGATGGTCCTTCTGTTCCATGCGCATCAGCGACATAAGCCGCGCGCGGCAGTCGCCGTAATAATCGTCAAGTCCCGCCGGATCGATATTCGGAAGTCCCGGGCCGATACCGGTATCCGGGTCGGCATAGACCTCGTTCACGCCGTGGAGGACGCCGGTCAGCGGCAGGATGTGCCGGGTGCGGACGTCGTCCGGAAGGTCATTGGCAGTTTCCGCGCCGTATTCCTTCAGGCACTGCTGATAGGCGGAAAGCGCGGCCTTCAGTTTCTCAGGCGTGACCTCCCCGGCCGTGTCCTCCTGAAGTTCCTTGAGCCGCCGGACAGCCTCCAGCCCTTTCAGGCCGTCCACCTCCACAAATGTCGTCGGGAGCCATGCCATCAGAAGCGTCATTGCCAGGGACGACAGGAGAAGGATCCAGGTGATGCGGGTCTTTACGATACGTTTCAATTCCAGATAGAATACTCTCATGCGTTTCTTCCTCCCTTCTTTGGGCCGGGCGCTGAATACACATTGATCCTCATTTTCACCGGTTCACCGGCCGCATCATGCGCCGTATCCTGCGCCGTATCCTGCGGGAACAGCCACAAATACAGGTCCTCCAGACGCGGGGCCGCCGGAATCGAGGTTCCGCACAACGGATTCCCCTCATCGGGCAGCCGGACCGGCGGCGCTCCTGCCGGTTCCGCGTCCGCCACAGCCGCACTCTTCGCCGGAAGTGCATCCGCGCCCTCCGCCAGATACCGGACCGACACCCGGCCGTCGGATTCATTTCTCATGTTCACGATCCGCAGCCGCCGCTCATATTCCGGCAGCCGTTCCGCCGGGATCACACACTGCCAGACCTTTCCGTCCACCAGCCTCACCAGTTCCTCCGTCGTCCCCTCCGCGATCAGCCGCCCGTCCTTCATCACCGCGTTGCGGGTGGCGATATACTCCACATCCGATACGATATGGGTAGAAATGAGCACGATCCGGTCCCTGGCAAACTCCGACAGGAGATTGCGGAACCGCACCCGCTCCCCCGGATCCAGGCCGCTGGTGGGCTCGTCCATGATCAGCAGTTCCGGCTCGTTTAAGAGCGCCTGGGCGATTCCCACGCGGCGCTTCATGCCGCCGGACAGCCTGACGATCTTCTTGCGGTACACATCGGAAAGACTCAGCATTTCCAGAAGCTCCATGATCCGCCGCTTCGTATTGCCGACCGGAAGGCCTTTCAGCGCCGCCGCGTACTCCAGATAATCCTTCACCGTAAATTCCGGATAGAAGCCGAATTCCTGGGGGAGATACCCGAAGATCTCACGGTATCTGCCCTTCAGCGTACCGATGGGCAGTCCGTCGTAACGGATCTGCCCCGCGTCCGGCTCCATGATCCCGGCGATCATGCGCATCAGCGTGGTCTTGCCCGCGCCGTTGGCGCCCAGAAGCCCCCACACGCCGGGCGTAAGGGTCATGGACACGTCGTCCACGGCCCGCTTGTCCTTATATGATTTTGAAATATGATCGATCTGCAGTTCCATTCTCTTATTTTCCTCCATACCCGGCCATATTCCGGCCATAAACCAGATCATCTTCCCTCAGCGGGCATCAACGCACAGTCCGCATACATATCCGGCGCCGTTTCGCTGTATGATGTCCCGCAGTCAACAGCAGTGTGCCCGTTCACGCTATCTGCAGCTTTGGATACACCGCGTCCCGCACCGATCTTTTTGCCTGCCGGATACAGAGCAGCGTGATCAGCGCGCATACCGCCAGCCACCCCGGCGTAAGCGTCTGCAGATAGAACCCGTCCCACAGTCGGCCCGCTATGCCTGCCGCCGCGAGAAGCACGGCGCCCGCCGCCATACACGCCGCCGGGAACGCCGCCGCCGGGATCCTGCCCATCAGGCTCAGGCTCAGCCAGCTTGCCAGCAGAAACGGCAGCATCAGATACAAAAAGGTACTTCCAACCGGCAGTCCTGTCCACAGAACCGTTCCCAGGAAAACCGCTCCCAGCAGCACGGCGTCCCCCATCGCGGTCATCAGCATTTTCGCCAGCAGAACTCCCGCGAAAGAATACCGGGAAGACGCCTCGGTCTCATGCATCCGGTACCGAAACGAGCGATAGATAAACGGCAGAGAACTGACCGCCGCCGCCAGCGACAGCCCGCAGAGGAAACGGGCCATGTAACGCTCCTCCTGCCAGAAGCCCCGGCCCATCAGAACCCACAGAACACTTCCCAGAACGGTAAATAATACCGTCTGCGCCGCCCACATCCGCAGACCGATGAACCGGATCTGAAGAAGCAGAAATTCCCGGAAGGAGCTGCGCAGACCGGTTCCCCTCGTGATTCCCGAACAGCCGGCGTACCTTCCGAAGCGCTCCTCCGCCTCCTGCCTGGTCAGGGCGGCAGTCCGGCGTAAACATACCGTTTCCCCGGGCAGCCGTTCCATACTTTTTTCCACTTGCCGCTGCCCACCGTTAAGCCGGGTTTCCTGCTGTCGGTTGCCAAACGGCTTCACTTGTTCTGCCATTCCACGCTTCTCACCGCCGGGCCGCTTCGTCAGCTCCGCTTCGCCGCCGTTCATCGCCATGCAGAGACATTTCTCAAAGTCCCTGCTGCTCACCTTCCTGCTGACCGCCTTCCTGCTGCTCACCTTCCCGCCGCTCACCTTCCCGCCGCTCATCATTTCCCACCTCCGTCTTCCATCTGCTTCCGAAGTTCTTTCAGCGCGGCACGCAGCCGCGACTGCACGGTCCGAAGCGGCGTCTCCGTCACTGCGGCGATCTCCCGCAGGGTCAGCTCCTGCCCGAACCGCAGGATCACGATCTCCCGCTGCTGCGGAGGCAGTCCCGACACCATCTGCCTTAGAGCCAGGGCAGACTCTGCCTGTCCGAAACCTTCTTCCACATACGCGGGTTCCTCTGTCCCGCCGTCTCCCGACAATCTGCCTTCCACAGCCGGATCTTCTTTTCCATGCGGTCTTCCGCTCAATTCTTCTCCGTCTAACGGCACCTCGGCGTTCCATCGCCTCCTGCGCATGTCCGCGCAGACATTTCCCGCCACCTTATAAAGGAATGCCTTGAAATGTCCCCGGTGGACATACCGGTCGAAATACCGGACAGCCTTCAGGAAGGTCTCCTGCGCGGCGTCCTCCGCAAGGGTCCTGTCCGGCACATGCCAGAGGCAGTACCGCAGGATCCGGCTGTAATACATTTCCACCAGTTCCTCCGCCGCGTCCCCATCGCCGGACTCTATTCGTTTCATCAGTTCATCTTCGCGCGTCAATGTCATTTCCTCCGGAGGGCGTCCCCTCATATACTGTAACGTCAGGGATGTACGAAATGATTATAAAAAAGTCCAGAAAGATGAAAACAATCTCACTGGACCTTAAAACTGCCTCTTATCAACTTTTAACCATCCTTCATTCCACCACTACATCCGCCGTCCCATACCGGATCACCTTCGCCAGATCCGCCGGGCTCAATTCCACCTGACAGCCCACCCTCCCGGCGCTGAAATAGAATACGTCCATCCCTTTCACCGTCTCGTGGATCGTGGTCTTAAAAAATTTCTTCATGCCGATGGGCGAGCAGCCGCCGTGAATATAACCGGTAAGCGGCAGAAGCTCCTTCGACTTGACCATATCGACAGACTTTTCTCCCACCGCCTTCGCGGCCTTCTTCAGATCCAATTCCTCCGCCACAGGGATCACGAACACATAATTCTGCCCGCTCTTTCCGACGGTCACCAGCGTCTTGAAAACGCGGCTCACATCCTCCCCGAGCGCCCTGGCGATCTCCTCGCCGCTGGTCGTGGCCGGCAGGTCGTAGGTATGGCTCTTATACGGGATCTTCTTCTGATCCAGGAGACGCATGACATTTGTTTTCTCTTCCATAATCACTCCAGATATTTCCGCAGGTTCTGATACACGATCTCATACGCCTCGGCATACATGTGGACGCCCTCGATCGTATATTCCGCCTTCAGGTTCCCGTCCGCGTCCGTCAGTCCGTCGTTGACATCGATGTACTCATAACCGTACCGGGCGGCCAGCTCCGCCACCTTCCCGTTGACCAGGCGGACATTCGCGTTGGTACGCACCTTCAGCATTCCCTGGGCGCCGGGACTTAAGTCCACGCCCGCGTTCACCGGATAGTAAGCCATCACATACACCTTCGTCCGCGGCAGGCGCTCCCTGCACTGCTTAAGGATCTTCTCGTAATTGGCGAGAAGGCTCTCCATCCAGTCGCGGCCGTCGTCCCACTCCCGGATATCGTTGGTGCCGATATTGATAAATACCACCGACGGCTCCAGATCGAAGAGCACCGTATCGATCTCCCGCAGGAAATCCTCGGTCGTCGTGCCGCCGATGCCGCGGTTATAGACGGTCTTCCCAAGGTCGTGGCTTGCGGCCAGCTCCGCTACCGGGAACTGCTCCATCAGGGACGAACCGGTGAAAAGGATCTGTCCCTTCTTCGCCACGCGGTTCAGGGCCCGATAACTGCGTACCTTACCGGCCTGCTCCTTTTTCATATGGGCCGCCATCTGTTCCCCGACGGCTTTCATCGCCTCGTTCATGGATTCCTTTGTCTCTGCCATGCGCGCCTCTTTTCTCCGATTTCCGATCGGTTTTCGTTCTGATATTTCTCTGTTTCCGCTGTCGGTTTCCTTTCCTGCTGTTTCCCGCATTCCCCGGCAGCCGGTCCGTTATGTATCAGTCACATTTTACAGCAAATCGGTTTCAAATGCAACAAATGATCACCGCAGTCCCGCCGCAAAGATTACCAGGGCCATAACCGCCAGGACCGTCCAGCTGATATATCTTCCCGCGATTTCCATGTCAGACGGTTCTGCCTGTTCTGCATCTCGAATCCGAAACGCCAGATTCCAGCGGAACAGCTCATCCGCAAACAGAATAGACAGCGCATTGAGAACGCAGACGAACGCGGCCCCGAACCAGGCAAACCACACGCCCTTATGGGTCAGCTCGGGACCATCCATCAGCTCCAGTATATCAGATACCGACGGCTCCATGGGATCGACGACATTTCCATTTTCATCTCTCTCGACCCCATCGCCGCTCACATAGGAAAGACTGATGTTATCTAAGGTTCCGTCCTCATTGAACAGCAGATAGTAATCCCGGTTCCTGCGCACACCCCCGCGAAACAGAACTTCTTCCCCCTGGCGGAGTTCCACGCCGGTAAGAGCTCCTGCAGTTTCCGCATCCTGCGGAATCGCTGTCGGATCTTCTTTTGCCGTATAAGGTCCATAGATTCGATCGCCGCACTGAAATACAACGGTTTTGTCCGCCGACACCGTAAAGCGGGCCTGCTGGCCGCGGATCTTACCGGAATACACCGTGCTGCCGTTTTCCTGCCCCGGAACAAAAATCGTGTCCCTGTATTCATATCCGGCCCGCTGAACCGTCACGAAATAAACCGCCGCAAAAACCAGAGCCACAGCGGTCATGAGTATTAGGATAGTTTTTTGATAGCGATTTAAATTTCTGATTCGATCCATACCCCAGCTCCTGTTCGACTCCCGATTGTCAATAACTGTTATCTATCATATCATATAAATCAGTGATATGTAAATGCAAAGTGGTGGCCTTCCATCCTACATAAATGGGAAGCGGGGCGGATGAAAAACAGCTGCCGCCCGCTTTTACGGACGGCAGCCATTGCTGATCCTAAAATTATGGAGGTATAGGAATCGGCAAATCAGAAAACTGGAATGTTCACATTACAGGATTTCTGCAGCCGGCGCGGATTCCTATGCGTCGGCAAGTATGGAGAGATTGATGGTGTACCATCGATAGGGCTCCGGATTAAAAGCGCGGGCCGGACTTCCCTTTGCGGTCAGGATCTCGTTGACCTTTTCGAAGTATTCGTTCAGGTCCTCTCCGGTCGCGCGGGCGTTGTTGTGATGCAGCGGCATCATCAGCTGAGCGCCCATATCCATGATCTGCTGCGCACAGTATTCCGGCGTATAACTGCGGATGCGATGGCGCAGCATAAGATTGGGCTTCTCTTCCGTAAGGTGCTTCACATGCTCCTCGTAATCGCGGCCGGCGGAAAAATCGATCTTGAAATTCTGCTGGGTCTCGATTACATAATTGAGATTGAAGATGGAACCCAATCCGCCGAGCCTTGAGGGGCAGGGAACACCAAAGCCTTCCAAGCCGGCATACTGGTCCTTCGGATCGCTGGGACGACGGAAACGTCCCTCGCGGAAAGAACGGTTATCGTGGGCGCCGGGATATGTCTTTAAAGTAAAATCATCAAAATAATAGGTATTATTCGGATAAAGCGGGTAAATAGTACCGTAAGGGATGTCAAAGGTCTTGGCAAGCTCCTCGCAGCACTCCGCCGGACAAAGTACACGGCCATAGAACTTATTCCAAAGTTCACCAACCAGGTTGCAGTGGTCGCCATGTACATGGTTCAGTAAGATATAATCCGCGCCGGTAAAATCATCTACACTAAAACCGGTTTGGGAATAAACATCGCGCTCCATTTTCTGACTTTTTGTCAGCTCCGTCATCTCGTCATATATGCTCGCATCGAGATAGAAGGGATCGGTGACAATGACCTTGCCGTTCGGCAGGACGATCTCGTAGCACTGAACAGAAATCCAGCGAATCCGCAGCGCCTGGGATGTGGTTTGTGTCAAATACGGTTTCACGTTCTTTTTCTCCTCCTTATGTTTCTTGGAATGTTCTTAGCGTTAATCACGTTTTGTTAAAGCATGAACCGTCCTTCAAATTTTTTATAGAAAGACGGTTCCTGTTGCGCGAAAATAAACTGATTAGCCTGGGAAGGCCGGGAAGACAGTCATGATCCAGATCACACCAAAAACGCCGATGATCAGGCTGGGGATCCAACTCATCTTGATAAGGTCCTTCTGATCATAGCCACCCAAGCCGACGGCCAGAGCGATGGTACCAGTCGCTGCCGGGGTCCAGAAAGCACTCTGACGAGCCGCATAGAGCAGCACCAGCGGGCCGATAGGACTGCAACCCAAAGACTGGCAGGTAAGTATGATGATAGGCGTAAAGATGTTGCCGATGCTCTGGTTATTCATGAACTGGGTCAGCGCGAATGGGATAAAGAAGAACACTGCGCCAAGGATATAGCCGTTCTGCGTGTTCCCGACAAAACTTGCCAAGGTATCGCCGATGACTTCACCAAGCCCGCACTCGACCATGGCTCCGCCGACCACGTTGGCGGCGGCCAGCATCAGGACGATACGCATGGGGATCGCTTTAATACCTTCTTTGGGAGTAAGAACACCGCTGAACATCACGACGGATGCGCCGGCGAAAGCGATCTGCCAGGCATTGAAAGGCAGCTGGGCCTGGAAAACCAGAGCCAAAGTGGTAAGTGCAAAGATGGCATAGCCAAGCACCTCGCGAACGGGATCCAGCGGGGCAGCTTCCTCTTTTTTGCCCTTTTTCTTGACTTCAAAGTTACTATCGGCAGAAGACTGGTTCGGGCAAAGCTTAGGAGCAATAAAAATCGCGTAAACCATCATCACAATAGCGATGGGCAGCCGACCCTTCATTGGGTCTGTGAGTTGCATCATGTAATCGGTGTAACCATAACTCTCCAGATATCCGTTCATAGTGGCATAGTTGGTAGCAGCCACACTAATCGGCAGCACGCCACAGCCAACGATGCACACCAGAGCGAGGGGGAAAATCATCTTGGACGGGCTAACATCAAAATCAGAGCAACAAGTAGCAGCCAGCGGACCAACAACCGCAAAGGCGGTCATCGGGGTCAATCCCAGGTTGACCAGTGCGAAGGTCAACAGAGCATAGCCAGCCAGCATGATAGTGAATCTTCCACCGCTCACTTTATAAACAAGTTGCGTCACCTTCTTGACGGCCTGCGTCCGACTGAAACCCTCAGCAACGATGAACATACCAATGATCTGGATCGTATTAGAGGTCAGCAGACCGGACAGAACCTGCTTATCAGGCAAAATGCCTGTCAAGCAGATCAGCACGATCGACATCATAGCCACAGCGCCATTAGAGATCTTAAATTTGCTTCCAACCACGTAGCCAACCATCATAAAGATGAGGACTGCCAGGCAAAGGATCATTTGTGTAGTCATTTGTAATTTCTCCTTTTCTGATGTTTTAAAAAGAATGGATTAAAGTGTTGCAGGTATCCTCTGTCACAAGAGGTACCGATGTCAGCTATTCTGTTTTAAACCTTCCTCCTTTCCCTCTTTTTTCGCTCAAATGATGCTTATATTCTAGGTTTCTCCTGCCTTTTTGTCCAATATCGTTTTAGTTCATACCCATAGCCAAACAGCATTAGTTGAAGCGCAAAAAGCCGGGATACAAGATCCCGGCCTTCATTCCATTAATATGCAAAAGAGCGCCGTTGGCACTCTTCTTGTATTTCCATGCGGGCAGGGTGCCAGTGACACCCTGCTCATGTTTTGTCTGTCTTAGTGTCTGAGTCCTTCAGCAATTCTTTGAGTATAGAAGATATTTTCCTGAATTCAGGTCTGTACTGGAAACCGTTAAGACACGCCAGACATACCTGATAATAGATATTCTGATCCGGGTGGATGGCGAACAACCGGGCCGTTCTGTCGATCAGTCTCGTCTTCCCGCTGTTTATTGGAACAAATGCGCTGGCAATTCCGGATGTGACCATAGCCACTCTGCTTTGATTGTTCGCGACGTCTATGATTTCAAGGGATATGCCGCTTTTCTTCAGCATCTCATCTACAAGCGAGTAACTGGCGCTTCCGGGAGTATTGACGGCAAACCGTTCTCCTTCCAGATTTTCCAGACGAAGAACCGGATATTCGATTCCCTCCATGTTCACGGCTTTAGCGGCGATCGGACTTCCTGCGCGAAGATATATGCCAAAGCTTGACTGCAGAAGAGGCTCGTAGTATATCTCTTCATGCCTCTTGGTAACAGCCAGTATGGCGACATCCAGGGACTGGTCCAGTATCCCCTGTTGGAGACCAAATGAATCTCGCGTCTGTATCTGCATAATCTGCTGCGGAAGTTCAAAATAAAATTTTTCCAAAATAGGGCCCGCCAAATCAGAGGTTCTCTGATGTGTCAGTCCAAGAACCAGAGTGTTCTTCTGCATCTCTTTCAAACGCCTGAGCTGCTCCTGAAAGCGGGCATGAGAAAGAAGTATTTCTCTCGCCATTCCTACGAAAAGCTCTCCCTCGGGTGTAAGCCTGACGGATACGCCTTTAACCCGCTTGAAAAGCGTGATTCCGTACTCCCGTTCGACCTTTTGAATACACTTACTGAGGGACGGCTGGGCAACATAGAGTTTGTTGGCGGCCTTTCCTATGCTGCCTGCTTCCGCGATTTCCGTGATATACTGCAAATCCTGTATTTTCATCGCTGATGTCATTACCTCCCATTGATTAAATCAGCGTACATCTGTACCTCGTCGATCAAGACAAGATTGAAGTTATCCGACAGCTTGGACTTTCCGCAGCGGCGGACTCCGATAATAACTTTAATCCGTCTCTATAACGATACTTTAATCGCCCTTCCATCGGAAGCAGAACTTCCGAAAACAAGGTTTTTCCACATTGAAAGCTTTCCTAAACTGTGGTAAGATAAAAATAGGGACAATCATGTCACTGCAAGGTGTTGGCCTTCCATCCTACATAGATGGGAGGTGGTGCGGATGAAATTCGATTTTAAAGACCTGATGGCCTTCGGAATGTTCATTCTTGCATTGCTGACCCTTATCATTTTGATAAGCCAGTAACGTTTTTCGTTAAGAAAAACCACCCTTGTAAACTTTGACCGGTTCAAGGGTGGAATTTCTATCACTTATACTGGCCAACCTCTTGTAGAGGTGGTTGTTCCTATCTCTATTATATGTCTCTGCCTGAAAATTTTCAATAGCTTTTTTACAGAAATCCCCCTGCTTTCTGACCCTCCTGCCCAACCAGCCGGTTCATATCTTCAAAATGATGATATACTCCCAAAAATACCAGCCATTTTACTGGCTGGTATTCATAAAATAGCGGAAGGGAGATTCGAACTCTCGACACCACGGGTATGAACCGTGTGCTCTAGCCAACTGAGCTATTCCGCCATTGTGGGATATGGGGCCAACAGGGCTCGAACCTGTGACCCCCTGCTTGTAAGGCAGGTGCTCTCCCAGCTGAGCTATGACCCCATAACAACGCGTTTTGCGCGACTGCCTAATCAGTATATATGCTGTTTTATAAATTGTCAAGCCTTTTGTGAAAATTTTTGCGGGCGTCTCTGAGGCTTTTGCGGCGAAGCCTGTGCGGTCTTGACGGCCTCGCGGCACTCCGCCGCTTTACGGAATTGTCATCCCGCCAGGTGCATCACCTTAAGAAGCAGAAACCAGCTGAGCCCGTAATACGTCACCACCGCCACCAGGTCGTTCATCGTGGTGATCAGCGGCCCGGAAGCCACAGCCGGATCCACGTTGATGCGGTGGAAAAACAGCGGAACCAGGGTTCCGACCGCGCTGGAGATCACCATAGCGGCCAGGAGCGCGACGCCGATACAGGCAGAGATCGCGAAAGCCGTCGCGCCGCCGTATCCCTTAAAAGCCACGATATAGACGCCCAGCGCCGCGAACGACGCGATCCCCAGAAGCAGACCGTTGGAAAATCCCACCCGGATCTCCTTCCACACCAGTCCCAGCTTCTGGGAACCGGTCAGGGACTCGTCCATCAGCACGCGGATCGTCACGGCCAGGGACTGGGTACCCACATTGCCGGCCATATCCAGGATCAGCGACTGGAACGCCATGATCAGCGTCAGCTTCGACACCACCGGTTCGAACATTCCCACGACTGTGGACACGACCATGCCCAGCCCCAGCAGGATGAACAGCCACGGCAGGCGCTTCTTCATGCTCTCCCGAAGCGGCTCCG
>CANQGA010000088.1 GCA_947600145.1 uncultured Lachnospiraceae bacterium
AGATTTTCAGGGCAAAGGCGTTTTCTTTTATTCGTACTGCCTGCCTGCTCTTCCTTTGAGCGGGGGGAGTTTAAGCCTTATCGCGGCGGCCTGGCCTGGTACACCAGTCCGGCGATAAAACCGCTGGGAGAGGCGAAGAGCGACGTCCAGATCTGTACGGAGCTTGCCCGGGTTATGGATCTGCCGGACGAAACGCTTAAAAAGGGATACGAATATTTTATCCAGCATTACATTCTGGATGATTACGGCGCCTGCGTGGAAGATCTTAAGAAGGCGGAACTTCCGGTGAAAATTGCCGAGGTGCGGGAGCATACGGATTATTCCTCACTTGAGAGCGGGCTGGCTACGCCTACCGGCCGGTTTGAACTGAAAAGCGCCGTGATCGAAAGGCATCCCCTTTGGGGACTGGATGCGCTGCCGACCTACCGGGAACCCCTGGACGACGCGGATCCCGCGCAGTATCCGTATGTGTTTACGTCGGGTTCCAGAATCCCCAACGCGATCCACAGCCGGCTGCATAAAGTGCCGAGAAACCGCTCGCTGCGTCCGGATCCCATGGCGGATATGAACGAGCTGGATTGTGAAAGGCTTGGCGTAAAGGAAGGCGGACATATTCGGATCTCAACAGGGAAAGGTTCCATAACTGTAAAGGTCCGTCCGACAAAAACGGTGCCGGAAGGACTTGTGAATCTGTTTCACGGCTATTCGGAGGCGGATGCGGAGAGCATTATGGATGGAGAGCGTCTCGATCCGTATTCCGGATTCCCGGCATACCGCTCGATGCGCTGCGCGGTAGAAAAGTGTGAGGAGGTGTAGACCATGAAGCGGTACCTGTTTTTTGATTCAGAGAAATGTTCGGCCTGCGGCGCATGCGCCCTTGCATGCATGGATCAGAATGATATCGATATTCCGGCGGGAGAGCAGCCGTTCCGCAGTACGTTTACGCTGGAAGAAAAGAATGGCGCGCTGAGTTTTTATTCGGTAAGCTGCATGCACTGCGCGGACGCTCCCTGTGTTATGGGGTGCCCCTGCGGATGCCTGACAAAGGATCCGGAAACCGGTTTTACCCTCTATGACAACACAAACTGCATCAGCTGTCATTCCTGCGCGATGGCATGTCCGTACGGGATCCCCACCTTTGGGACTGACGGAAAGATGCGCAAGTGCGACGCCTGCATTGAACGGCAGAAGGCGGGGCTACTGCCGGCCTGCGCAAAGATCTGTCCGACGGGTGCTCTGACACTTCTCAGTGAGGACGAGTTTAAGGAGAGACAGGCTTCGGAGCAAAGAAAAAAAGCCCGGCTTATGATGGAAAAACAGTTGGCGTAACGATACAGAAGGAGAGACGAAAATGCTGATAGGATTTATCTGCGTGGCCGGTGCGGCGACGCTTCTTGGGATCATGCCCACGTTTCAGAAACAGCTGATGGTAAGCGGTCTGCCGCTGAACAGCCTGATGTTTTTTACGAATATCACGATTACGCTCGTGTGCCTGATCATGGCGCTTATACGGAAGCACAGCCTGAGGGCGACCGCAAAACAGACGGGTCAGGCGCTCCTGATGGGGGTATTTGGAATGCTTCTGACGGCGGTTCTGTTAAACAGCAGCTATCTGTATCTGCCTGTTGGAACGACGATCATGCTGAACTTTCTTTATCCTACGATCGTGTGTGTGATCATGGGAACGGTGTTTAAGGCCGGGTTTACGAAACTTCAGTTTGCGGCGATCGCGGCCTCGATTTCCGGGATGGTATTCTTAACCGGGGCAGGCGGAGAGATGCCCTTCATCGGGATCGCTATGGCGATCGCTTCCGCGTTCACTTACGGCATCTATCTGGTGTCCAATGAGAAAGGCCCCGCCAATGATCTGCCGATCGAGGTGAAGCTGTTTTATGTGTCGCTTCCGGCAACTGCCGTCTTTGCGGTTCTTGCGCCGGCGACCCATACGCTGATGGCTCCTGCGGGAGGGCTTGCGGGCTGGGCTATGCTGATCGGCGGCTCCGGAATGTTTACGGTCTGCGGTTATTTCCTGATGATGTATGGCATCAGCCGGCTGGGCGCATCTACGGCAGCGTTTGTTTCCATGCTGGAGCCTATCGTGAGCGTTGTGTTCGGAACGATCTGGTTTAAAGATCCGGTGACGCTGGGGATTGCGGCAGGCGGCGGACTGGTGATCACCAGCATCCTGCTGATCACGATCGACGGTTACAGGAAGGCGAAGGAATCATGAGGACGGAAGCGGCGGACGCCCTTCTTCTGATCGGCGGAAAGAATTCCAGAATGGGCCGGCGCAAGGATGAGCTCCCGATCGGAAAGGTTACTACCATGGGAGAAAGAATGGTCCGCGAGCTTGAACGGGCCGTGGGATGCCCGGAACCCGGCCGCGTATGGGTGTCCTGCGGCGAAATGGAACAGGAAGAATATGCGGGCTGTCCGGCTGTGCGCGATGTGTATCCCGGCTGCGGGCCCATTGGCGGTATCCATGCCGGGCTCAGGATCTGCCGCCGGCCGTATCTGATGGCCGCGGCCTGTGATATGCCGTTTCTTAAAGCAGAGCTTTTCTGGTATCTGATGGAGCAGATCCGGCAATGCGCCCGGTCGTCGGGGCGGGGGCCGGATGGAGCGGTACCCGTTTTAAACGGCCGGATGCAGCCGCTTGCGGCGATCTACAGCAGGGGACTGGCGCCTTATCTGGAACAGTGTATAAAGGCGGGGAATTATCGGATGAGCGGCGCGCTGGGGGAGATGAACATTCTGCATGTGGATGTATCCGGAAACAGGATGCTGGCAAAGATGCTGCGCAATGTGAATACGGCGGAAGAGTACGCGCAGCTGCGAAAGGAAGAACTGCCGATATGAAAAAATGGAAACTGAATCAGCTGATTTTTATGGCGCTCTGCTGTGATCTGGGACTGATCTCCAAGCGGCTCATCGGTCCCGCAGCCAATCTGATTACGGACGCGCTTCATATACCGGGCGGGATCGGAACCGGTTTTTCACTGATGTTCCTGGTGATCGCTGCTTCGCTGATAAAGCGCCGCGGCTGCGCTTTCTTCATGGCGGCTGTCCAGAGCGTGCTGGCGCTCGGTATGGGCATGGTCGGCAGCATGGGGCTGCTTGCGCCTGCAGGATATCTTGTGCCGGGACTTGTGATCGATCTGATGCTTTGGGGGACCGAACCGATGCGGCTCGATCCCGCCGCACGTCTGGCTGCGGTGAACGCCTTTGCGGCTGTGTCGGCCGCGCTGATTGCCGATCTTCTGGTATTTCATCTCCCGAAGGCGGTGCTGGCCCTTTATCTGGGGACAGCGGCGTTTACCGGGATCATCTGCGGCGGACTGGCCTGTCAGGTCGTCAGGCGGCTCAGCCCCATTTTGCAAAAGGAAGGATTGAAAGAAGATGGCAGGACATAAAACTTCGGAACAGAATGTAAACGTCGGGAATTACCTGCGGCTCGTTCTTGCTGCCGCGCTGGTGCTGGCGGTATTGGCCGTCGTCCATATCCGGACCCGCACAGAGGTGCCGGAAGGCTGTATCCGGATCGAAAACGGGGAAGAAGCGGTTCTGCTCCGGTTAGCTGATCTTCCGGCGGAAACGGTGCGTGGGACGGTTGTGAACGGCAAGGGCGAACAGAAGGAGATCGAGGCCCTGGGTCTGCCGCTTCTGGACGTTCTTATTCTGGCCGGGGTCGGGGAATTTGCGGAGGTTGATGTTATCGCCGAAGATGAGTACCATGCGGTGGTCACGGCAGAAGAAGCCTTCCGGGAGGGAACGGCATACATCCTGCTGGAAGACGGCGCGGCCCGTCTGCGGATCTTCGGAGATCCGGACAGTAAAAGAAACGTGGCGGGCGTAGAAAGGATTGTGGTGAGGTAATATCGCTTTTTAGAATAATGGGGGAACAGTTGGGAGGCGGAGCATACGGAACGTGTGTCTCCGCCTTAATAATGATGAGCGAAAATAGACGGTTGGCAAACAGAAGCGGATGAAGTATAATTATTTGTGAAATAATGCTGATCTTACATCACAGGAGGGTACATAAGATGAAATACGACTTCACATCCATCATGGACCGCCATGGCCGGGACGCCATCGCGGTGGACGGTCTGGGAACGGGAATGGCGCCCGCGAAACCGCGGGAAGGATTTGATGTGATCCCCATGTGGGTGGCGGACATGAATTTTCCCACATGCCCGACGATCCCGGAGGCGATCATCGAGAGGGCGAAGCACCCGGCGTTCGGGTATTTCGAGCTGACGGACGAGTATTACGATTCTATCATTCGCTGGCAGGAGAAGCGCCACGGCGCCACGGGACTTACGAAGGAGTGCATCGGCTACGAGAACGGCGTTCTGGGCGGCGTGGTCTCGGCGCTGACCGCGTTCGCGGCGCCGGGGGATCCGGTGCTTCTGCACAGCCCGACTTATATCGGGTTCACCGGCTGCATCGGGAACAACGGTTTCCGAATCGTCCATTCGCCGCTCAAAAAGGATGAAAATGGCGTCTGGCGCATGGACTACGAAGATATGGACGCGAAGCTGAAGGCGGAGAAGATCCATGTGGCGGTCTTCTGCAGCCCCCACAATCCCTGCGGCCGCGTCTGGGAACGCTGGGAGATCGAGAAGGCCATGGAGGTGTATCGGGCCAACGACTGCCTGGTGATCTCCGATGAGATCTGGTCGGATATCATTTTGACCGGCCATGAGCATGTGCCGACCCAGATGGTCAGCGAGGATGCCAGGAACCGGACCGTGGCCCTGTACGCGCCCAGCAAGACCTTCAATCTGGCGGGACTGGTGGGCAGCTACCATATCATTTACAATTCTTATCTTCGCGACCGGGTGGCCGCAAAGAGCGAGAAGCCCCATTACAATTCGCTGAACGTTTTCTCGATGCACGCTCTGATCGGCGCGTATAAGCCGGAGGGGTATGAATGGGTGGACGAGCTCTGCCAGGTGATCACCGGCAATATCGACTTCGCCTGCGATTATATCGCGAAGCATTTCGAAGGCGTTGAGGTGTCGAAACCGCAGGGGACCTATATGCTGTTTTTGGACTGCGCGAAATGGTGCGAGGCCCACGGGAGAGATATTGAATGGCTGGAAAAGGCCGGCTGGGATGTGGGCGTGGCCTGGCAGGACGGGCGGATGTTCCATGGCCCCTGCCATATCCGCATGAACCTGGCGCTGCCGCTTTCCCGCGTGAAAGAGGCGTTTGAACGGCTGGACAAATACGTTTTCAATGGATAAATTGATAGTTTACATCAGCGGGAAAATGTCTTATAATATCGAAGGTTGTTAATACAAATTCAGGAACTGCAGAAGCCGGCGGAGATGAACGGTTTGTGCAGGAGGAGGGATTCCAATGAGAAGATTCTGGACAGCCGCCGTTCTGACGGCTGCGATGGCCTGCGCGGCGGCCGGAAGCGCTTACGCCCAGGGCTGGGTGCAGGAAGGCACCGGCTGGAAATATCTGCAGGGCAGCGACGAGACGACAAGCCTGAAGAACGGATGGTTCTGGCTGGACGGCAACCACGACGGTATCTCGGAGTGCTATTATTTTAATGAAGAGGGCTGGATGCTGGCGGATACGACGACGCCGGATCAATGCCAGGTGAACGCGGACGGCGCATGGGTGGAGAACGGCGTAGTCCAGCTGCGTTCTTCCGGACCCGGAGGCGCGATGATTACCCAGTCAGGCAGTGCCGCCGGGCAGACGGCAGGAACGGATCAGACAGCCGAGGCCGCGGGACCGGGAGCGGATCAGACAGCCGCCGGACCGGGAACAGCCGCAGGTCCGGGTCAGTCAGCCGCAGGTCCGGGTCAGACAGCGCAGGGGCCGGGAGCTCCCGCGGGACCTGGAGCGCAGGGACCGGGGGCGTCCGATGTGTCGATGAGTCAGGCCGACGCGGAGGTCGTGGAGGAGAATCCCGCGGTGGCCGTATCGACCGGGCGCGTGATCGATCCCACGAGACCGATGGTGGCCCTGACTTATGACGACGGCCCGCAGACGGACTCCGGCAACCGGATCCTGGATACGCTGGCGGCTTACGGCGCCAAAGCGACGTTCTTCCTGGTGGGAGACCGGTGCGCGTCCCGCGCCGCGGAGGTGCAGCGCATGGTGGCGGAAGGCCACGAGGTGGGCAACCACACGTATCAGCATAAGTATCTTCAGAAGCTGGGAGCGGAGCAGATCCTTTACCAGATCAATCAGGGAAGCGCGGCGATCGCGGCCGCGGGAGGCGGGACGCCCACGCTGGTGCGTCTGCCGGGCGGCAACAAGAACTCCACGGTCCTGGCGAACGTCCACTATCCGATGATCCAGTGGAGCATCGACACCAGAGACTGGGAGCACAAAAATGCGCAGAAGACGATCAACGAGGTCTTAAGCAAGGTGCGCGACGGCGATATCGTCCTGATGCATGAGCTGTACGACGCGACGGCTACGGCGACGGAGACCATCGTTCCGGAGCTGGTCGCGAGAGGCTATCAGCTGGTGACGATCAGCGAGATGGCCCAGGCGAAGGGCATCGTGCTGGAACCCGGGAAGCTGTATTATAATTTCCGGTAATTTCCGGGACGGGAAGACGGAGCTGTATTTACGTATAAGAAGAAGGGGCGCGGGCAGCGCCCTGACTGCAGGAAAATTGAACAGCCGGTGTCCGAAAAAAGGGGACGCCGGCTGCTTTTTACCTTGTGGGAGTCATGCTGCACCGTCCGTATGCTGGACGGCTTTCAGCGTTTCCACTGTTTTTCTTGCGCTCTGCAGGATAAAATCGTAGTCAGCCCCTGCGGAGATCATATTCATGCCCATGTCGCGGTAGCGTTTCCATATTTCCGGATCGGTGGAGAATGTGGAGATACCTGTGGTCTTGCCGGCGTTTCGGAAGGCGCGAACCGCCAGGGAAGCCAGGCGGACGTTCTCTTCGCAGAAAATATCGCCGAGGCGGCCGATCGAGCCGGACAGATCATGCATCCCGAGCACGCAGCCGTCCAGGTACGGAATGGCCGCGATCCGTTCCGCGTCCAGAGCCGCCTCTTTCAGTTCGATCTGTACGAAGCGGCACAGGTTCAGATGGCCTTCGCCGTAGTATTTTTTCTCATCGTCGATCCCGTATCGGACGGCGCCCTTTGGTCCGCACCCGCGGTTCCCGAAAGGAGGATAGAGGGTGTACGCGATCAGCCGTGCCGCGTGTTCGGCGTTTCTCACCATCGGGAAAATGATTCCCTCCGGCCCCATTTCCAGCACCCGCTTTGTGATGGTGAAATCGTCTGCGGGCACCCGGACAAAGACGGCGGTTCCGGCCGATCTGGCGGCCAGAAGGTGCATATGGACCTGTTCGCAGGACAGGGTCGTATGTTCCATGTCGATCCACAGAAAATCAAATCCGAGAGAAGCCGCGATCTCCGTAACGCAGGGGTCCGAGAGATTGATATGCATACCGCAGACGGGCAGTCCGGCGGTTATTTTTTCTTTGATATTCACAGGCCGGCCTCCAGTTCCTCATATTTTACATGGCAGAACAGCATATAATTGGAATTGTGAAATGAATTCGCATTATTGAAGGCGGAACGGATCAGCATGGAAAAACCGTCGCCGTCTTCGATGATCACCGGGTACTGGAAACCATAGAGTCTCGCATCCATCTCCTCAAAGTTGATCACATGCCGGACCAGGCGGAAATGTTCCAGATCCTCCGACACGAAGAAGGACAGGATATTCCGGCAGGTGCTGTTGGCGCAGCGGCTGGCAAGCTCTGTGATATGGTTGGTCAGCAGGAGGTATTTCCCCCTGAACGGGATCAGGCGGAACATGGATCTGGCCACGGGAGCCGATACGATCCCCGCGTAGGTAAGGGGCGCCTCCGGATCCTGCAGGTCTGCTTCCAGCTTCAGATACTGCCCGTTTTTCCAGCGCATGCAGTTATACAGCCGTCCGTCGGGACCGGCGATCAGATTGCCCTCGATCGTGTCTCCCTGCGTCACGGCCTCTTCCTTCCATTTCCCGTCAAACGGCAGGAAACCGGTGCAGGACCAGTTTTCCGGAACCATCGGATCGGCGTTCTCGTCGATGGAGATGACGGAGGGCAGATGGCCGCCCATTTCCCAGCTTCCGTATTCACAGGAGGTGTAGAGCCGTCCATTGTATTTATAGAAATGCATCGGCGCCCGGTGTACACCTCCGTTGCAGCATAAGGTGCTCGAGCCGTAGAAAAGGGTTACAGGAGCCGACCAGGTCCTGCCGCCGTCCAGGGAACGGGCGATCTGGAGATTGCCGTATTCCGACGTCAGGCCGATCATATAGAGCGCATCTTCAAGTACGAAAAGACTGCCCCAGAAGAACGGGTACAGATGGTTCAGAAACCGCCAGCTCTGCCCGCCGTCGCGGGATTCGTAAAGCATGGTCAGATTCTGCCCCATATGGAAACCGAATACATCCATACCAGCGATCAGAGTTCCGTCCTTGAGACGGGCGAGAGACGGGCTTCCGAAATATTTCCCGCTGAATTCAAAGGCGTTGTCGTCCGGATGCAGATAATTGACTGCAACGGTCCCGGCGGGGAGGGCGCCAGTGCGGATCAGCCGGGTCAGGCTCTTACATCCCCAGCTGTTTTCTATGTAGAATTCATATTCTGTCTCCGGCTCCAGATCCGTTACGGATGCGGTGGAACCGGTCAGAGGGATCCGGGTGAAAGAGTCCTCTCCCCGGAGGCTGTAATACAGGAAATGTTCGCCTGCGTCTGTCGAAGCCGGAATCCATTCCATTGAAAAACCGTGTTCTGACGGGGCTATCCGGCAGATGCAGGGCATGTCGCGCCACTCCGGCCGGTTCGCCGGGATATAGGGGCGGTGGTAAATGTTGCTGCTTCCTTTCATGATAAAACCTCCATTTTTATGTATTAACCTTTAACGGCGCCGATCATGATGCCTTTCTGGAAGAATCTCTGCAAAAACGGATAAATACAGATGACCGGAACGCTGCTGACTACGATCAGGGAGTACTTGATCAGCAGCATGGCCTGGGGGGTCTGGGCCATCGGAACATCTGAGAGCATATCCTGCTGCTGGCTGCTGAGCAGAATGTTGCGCAGAATCAGCTGCAGAGGATATTTTGTATTGTCCCGCAGATAGATCGACGCGCTGAACCATGAATTCCAGTGGGCCACGCCGTAATAAAGCACCATGACCGCCAGGGTGGCCTTGACCAGAGGCAGCAGGATGCGGAACAGCACCTGAAAGTGTCCGGCGCCGTCGATCTTGGCCGCGTCGGTCAGTGATTCCGGCACCGCCATGAAGGCGCTGCGCATGATGATCAGATTCGAAGTACTGACCGCGCCCGGCAGAATCAGCGCCCAAAGACTGTTCATCAGTCCGAGATCCCGGATATTTAAGTAGGATGGGATCAGGCCGCCGGAGAAGTACATGGTAAAGATCACGATCAGGGTCAGCGGCTTCCTCAGCAGCAGATTATTTAAGGACAGGACGTACCCGCCCAGGGCGGTCAGCGTGATGTTAAACAGCAGGCCCAGCCCGAGAATCCGGAAGGTGTTGGCAAAACCGCTGAACACGCGGCGGTTGTTAAGAACCATCCTGTATCCGTCCAGGGTGGGCTCTCCGACCGGCCATACCAGCCAGCTTCTGTGCCGCATCAGCGTGCTCGGATCGCTGACGGATGCGACGATGATATAATAGAACGGATAGAGGCAGGCGGCCGCGACGAACAGCATAAACAGGGTATTAAACAGTGTGAAAATCTTATAGCCTTTGCTTTTCTCCATTGCTGCATCCTCCCTTTACCACAGGCTCATGCCGGACAGCTTCCTGGAGATCCGGTTGGCGGAAACGACAAGGATCAGATTGATCGTCGAGTTAAAAAGTCCGATCGCGGCAGAATAGCTCCAGCTGGAATCCACCAGGCCCTTCCGGAATACATAGGTGGAAATGACATCGGCTGTTTCGTAGATCGCTTCATTGTAGAGAAGAAGGATCTTCTCGGAGCCTACGCTCATCACGGAACCCAGGCGGAGTATAAACATCATGATAATAGTCATCGTGATGGCCGGGATCGTGACGTGGATCGTCTGCTGCAGACGGTTGGCCCCATCGATCCTGGCCGCTTCGTACAGCTCCTGGTCGACGCCGGAAAGCGCCGCCACGTAGATGATCGCGCTCCAGCCCAGGGTCTGCCATAACCCGGAGAGAACATAGATCGGCACGAAGAAGTCCTTATTCGTCAGCAGGGAGAATCCATCCTCCGCGATCCCAAGCTGCACCAGGAGATGTGTGATAAAGCCTTTCTCGTTGACGAAGAGGGTGACCATGCTGCAGACGACGACCGTGGAAATGAAATGGGGCAGGTAGGAGCAGGTCTGTACGACGCCTTTGAAATGCCGGCTTCTCACCTCGTTCAGCAGGAGAGCGAAGACGATGGGCAGCGGAAAGGTGACGAACAGGGAGGTAATGCTGATGACCAGCGTATTGCGGATCAGGCGGCCGAAATATACGGACTTGAAAAAAGATATAAAGTGGACAAGTCCGTGATTGGCGGCCCAGGGGCTTGCCAGGATTCCCTTGGTCGGAATAAAATTCTTAAACGCAATGATCACACCGTACATGGGCTTGTAGCAGAAGATCAGGTAATAGACAAGAACCGGAAGAAACATCAGATATGCGCCCCTGTTTCGTCTCAGATCTTTCTTCAGTTTTGGCAAAAAAGGTCCTTTTTTCATATTATTCTCCATTCTTTTGGGCATGACCGCCGGAATCCGGCCGTACCGCGGATAATCTTCCTCCCGTGGGCCGGATACGTCCGCGGGAGGAAGGATTTACGCTTCTATAACTTCTATGCTCGGATTTATTTGGAATTGTAGGCGTCGAGCGCGTTCTGCTCGATCTCCAGCAGACGGCTGCCCCCCATGCGGTCCAGGGTCGCCAGGTATTCGTCAAACTGATCCAGAGACATTTCACCGCGGATGAATTTGATTTCAGTTTCGTCGCGGTAAGTGTTGATCTCGCTGGTCAGCCGGGAGTATTCGTCCGCATCCTCCTCTGCAATGGTAGTATCCGGCATTTTATACAGGGCCGCGTCGGTCTCGCCGCCGATCTCGTAAGCCTCCTTCTGCTCCGGCCATATGTAATACTGCGCGTTGATGTCCTTGCTTATCTCGAACGGACCGCTGTCCCAGGATAAAGTGTATTCAGCCAAGACCTGTGTCGTCGTAAGTCCATCCGGATTGTTGGTAACCAGGTCCGACAGAACCGGTTGTCCGTCTACCATGTTGTAGGTCACGCCCTCGATCCCCCAGTTATAGAGTTTCTTTCCCTCATCCGTGTAGCCGTAGTTTAAGAAGCGGGCGGCGGCTGCGGGATCCTTGCAGTTCATCGTAATGTATGCGTTGGCGCCGATGTTCAGATTCTGCATATGGCCGAACTTGGGTCTGTCGCCTTTGTTAGCCACCAGCGGTTTGATAGCGGCAAGAGAATAGTTTTCATTATCCGCATTGGTATTCAGATAGGTTCCCATCATACTTCCGATGGGACCGGCCGTGGCGCCGCTGTCGCCGGAGAGCATGTAAGCGGTAAGGGTATCGCCGTCCATGGTGGTAAAGTTGGGATCCATCAGGCCTTCTTCGTACAGTTTATTCAGCCAGGCCAGAACATCCTTATATTCCGGCTGCATATAGCCGAATATGACCTTGCCGTCGACCTGGTACTTATCTCTGGACAGAACTCCGAACGGCTGGGTAAGGAAGCCGTTGTTCAGCGCACTCTGCAGGTGGCCGGTGGGAAGGGCAAGAGGGACCTCCGCGCCGAGCTGTTCCTTGAACCCCTTCAGCATGGCATAAAACTCATCGGCGGTTTCGGGAAGCTCTATTCCCAGTTCTTCGCACCAGTCGTCCCGGACCATCAGGGTCTGCACGCTTCTGGAGACTCCCGGTTCACGGACAAAGGCGAAGGCGACGATTTCGCCGTCGTTGGTCAATAAGGCTCTCTTTACATCCTCATTGGCTTCCAGATATGCCCAATAATCCGGCGCGTTCTCCTGCAGGAACTCCGGGGTCATGCCCATGATAATTCCGTCTTTGACGGCCTGCGCCTCCTTGCCGTTGTATTGGCTCATCAGATAATAGGAGATGATATCCGGAAGGTCGCCGCTGGCGATCATCAGGTTCATGGCCTGGTTATTATCGACATGTACCGCTTCGATGGTGTAGCCCGTTTGTTCCTGCAGAGCCTTTCCGAGAGGAAGGTCTGTAAAGCTGTCATAACGGTCCGACCACTGGCTCTTGCGCAGGAGTCCCCATGAAATAGCAGGAGATCCTTCAACGGGATAGCTGATCCCGGTCTGTTCGGCCGCGGCCTGGGTATCCTCTGTCTGAGCGGCGGTTTCAGCCGCCGCGCTTTCTGTCTTTCCAGCGGCGGTCGTCTGGGGGGGTGGAGCGGTCGTAGCAGTTGTGCTGCCGCTGTCCGAACCGCAGCCGGACAGGAACAGGGCTGACGTCATGGCTGCTGCCAGTGCGATAGAAACGATTCTTTTATTCATCTGCTTATCCCTCGCTTTTTAATGATTGTTTGAAATAATGAGACAATGTGTTCTGTTGTTGCTGACCGGTCGCAACTTGTAGGTTCAGTATAATCTGAATTTTTTGGAAATTAAACTGACAAAACAGAAAAACAGGACAAAATCTGCGTATATTTCCGCTTTTGTCCGATGGATTCCGGATTGTCCGCTGCAGACTTAATACTTTCGTTTATAACTGGCTGCGTTTCTTCCGGTGATCTTCTGGAAATTGCGGCGGAAGGTACGGCTGTTGGTATATCCAGTGATTTCCGCGATCTCATCGACGGTCATCGGGGTATTCTGCAGCAGGATCTCCGCCTGACTGATCCGGACATTATTAATATAGTCGATCAGGCCCATTCCCTGCTGTTCCTTGAAAATACCGGAAATGTAACGGGAGGACAGCTGGAATTCCTGCGCGATCGTGGAGATATTCATATTGCTGTCTGTGTAATTCTGTATGACGTATTCACGGATCCGGTTCCCCAGCTCCTTTTGCCGGCCGGTTTGCTCATCGGTCGGTTCGGAGGCCGGAGGCGTTCTGTGCCGCGCCTGCTCCAGAAGAGCTGTGTAATTGGAAGAGATACCGGAGATGGACTCAAAGCGCTCTCCGAGGGAGACGGTCAGTTCCGTCTGGAACCAGTCCTGGAAGAACAGCCGCAGCATTTCCGTTTTTTCCGTACAGTTCTTAAACCAGGAA
>CANQGA010000089.1 GCA_947600145.1 uncultured Lachnospiraceae bacterium
TCAGTTCCGTCTGGAACCAGTCCTGGAAGAACAGCCGCAGCATTTCCGTTTTTTCCGTACAGTTCTTAAACCAGGAATTCCAGTTTTCAGATTTGGGAACAGCGAACAGATAAACGATCAGAGTACCGTCCATTGTCTGCAGGTATTGGCAGGAGCCTTCGATCAGTTCTTCCAGTACGTTCTTGACGGAGAAGACCAGAAGCGGGAAATCGTTCTGGAACTGACTGTTCTGCGCGGCGCCCGTCCCGGCGTTTATGATGGCAAGAAGGAACCGGCTGGACCGTTCCTCACAGCCGATCAGCCCGCACAGATCCGTATCCAGTACGTAGGACTTATAACCTTTCAGTCTTGCCAGGAAATACCATTCCTTTTCCCGCTGATTTTTGTGGTCAAGGGAATTACGCATGGACGAGTTTTCCTGATACAGATTCCGCAGCCGCTGCCCGAGCCAGGCGAATTCGTCCATATTGGCCCGGCTGTCGGTAGAGGGAATGCTGTCCGCCATATGCCGGATCGGTCTGTAATTGTAGCGCTGCAGGATCGTCATCGATACGATGCCGATGATCAGTCCCAGGCTGATGATCAGCATGTTGATGGCTGTATTGCTGCGGATCTCAGTCATATAGTCTGCTTTCGGGGCGCAGATGACATAGGTCCAGTCGCAGACGCCGGAATCAACATAGGAAGCGATGTATTCCTCCTGCCCGTTAAGGGAGAAGGGCTCGTATTCCTTTAAGCCGCTCAGGGTGACGGAAGAACCAGCCGGCAGAATGTCCGCGCCGTAATTCGCGATGATATTTCCGTTTCCGTCGGCCAGAAGGAGCGAGTAGTTCTGATTCGTCTCGCTGGTAAGAACATTATCAATAAATTCGGGGCTGATGGATACCATGATCACACGTCCCGAAGATACAGACATGTCCCGCATGATATAGATCAGTTTTTCTTTTCCGTAATCTCTATAGATCAGGTCGTCGGAAATGAGCAGAGAGTGGGAAGGATTTTCCATAATACGCGCGCGCCATTCATCGATGGAGTACTGGATTCCCCTGTTCTGCCGCAGCGTATTGTAAAGGCAGTGGAGCTGATTGGCTGTAGACTCCGTCAGAAGGAAATCTTTAGCCGAGATGTAAATGCAAACGAGGATCTCCGAATTGGCGCTCCGGTATATCTGCAGCTTATTAAAGCAGGTGTCGATCCTGCTGTGAAAAATAACGTTATCCTGCTCGGACAGCTTGCTGATGCTGAAATCGGGGTCGATATAAATGTGCTGGGCTACATTAATGATATCGTTCAGGCGCTCGTCGATATTCTGCTGGATCTCCCGCAGGATCATGTTATTTACCTGACCGATCTTGCGCTCCAGTATGTGTTTGTTGAGCTGGAAACTAAGCAGAGAACATATGACCGGAATCAGCAGTATGATACTTCCGGTTACGATCCAACGGATCAGAATGCGATGCTGCGGTAAAGCGAATGTTTTTTTCATTGTACTCCCCCCTGGTATTTCCGTCTCCTTCGTCTGCCTCCTGTGTTATGCCGTATTACCGGCGTGTCTGTATAAAATTATTTTACCAAAACTGCTTTTAAAAGCCAACGGACAAAAGATGGAATAGCGGACAAAAATGGAAGACAGGCGGGAAAACGGAATATCTGTCCGTCTGTTTTCCCTATTTGTCAGTTTCGGCATGACGCCGTGGAATCTATAATAAAAAAAGGCCAGGCGAAGGCCGGCCGGTATGAAGGAGGAACGAAGATGAGCGGCACGGTTGGCACATTTATCGAGGAAGGCGGCGGGTTCAGGATCGATACCCCGGCCGGATTGACCCCGATGAACAATGTTCTGTATAATCTCGACGGTTTCGTGTGCGAGGCTGGACAGAACGGGATGACGACGGGAACGAAGAAGTTTGACGACGGGGAGACAGCCGTATTGATCCGGGGCGATCAGTGTGCCCTGTACCTGCGGGATGATGAGACGGGGGACGTCTGGTGTATCGGAGGGTTCCCTTATGTGAGCGAAGTAGAGGAATTCTGCTGCCGGCATTTCGACGCGTATACGCGGATATCCTCGGTCCGGAAGGGCATATACGCAAAGCAGCGCGTGTTCGTGCCTGCTGAATACGCCGGCGAGATATTTACGGTAACGCTGACGAACCGAAGCGATACCGTGCGGCAGATCAGCGTGGTCCCGGCGGTCCGGCTGCAGCTGAGCGGATTTGCGGCTCCCAGGTTCTTTACCGGTCAGCAGGGAATTTCCTATGGCGATTTTCTGGAGGAGGCCAACGGTTATTTCCATCATTCACGCAATCCGTGGCAGAAGAAGAATAACTGTTACTGCGCAGTACTCTGCACCAATGAAGCGGTGGATTCCTATGAAGGAGACGAGAACGCATTTCTGGGTGCAAACAGGAGCATGAGCTGTCCCGCGCTTCTTTTGTCCGGCGGCCGCCTCAGCAGCCGGTACGCCAACGCCGGAGTTCCGTTTGGCGCGCTGATGATCAGGAAGACGCTGGCGCCGGGCGAAAGCGTCGTCTTCGATTATGCGCTGGCGCTTGTACCGGATGCGGAGGCTGCCGCGGCGGTTTATCGCTCTATAGAGAGCCGCGAAAAGGCGGAAGCCCTGTTTGAAAAAAACGTTCTTGCGGTAAAGGAGCGCCACAGCGGTCTGACGATCCGGACGCCGGAGAAGAAGTTCGATTATTTTGTGAATATATGGCTGAAAAAGGGTCTGGAATACTGCATTCAGAAGAAGAGCGCGACCCGTGACAATCTGCAGTTTGCCCACGGGCTTACCATGTCGGAGCCGGAACTGGTCCGGCGGGAGCTGCTGCGTATCCTGCGGTACCAGTATCAGGACGGACATACGGTCCGCTCCTGGCAGCCGATGGATACGGCGTATTATTCGGACGGACCCGTCTGGATCGTTATGACCGTGTGCGGATATCTGAAATTCAGCGGCGATCTGGAGTTTTTGCGGCAGGAGATCCCCTACTTTGACGGAGGCTCGGGAACGGTATATGAACGGCTTGGAAAATGTGTTCAGAGGATACATAAGGACCGGGGGCCCCACGGCCTTCCGCTGATCCGTTATGCCGACTGGAATGACGCGCTCAATCTGCCGGATGAACAGGCGGAGAGCGTTTTTATGGCGATGGGGCTGGGCTATATGCTGCTGGAGATGGCGGAGCTGGAAGAATATCTGGGCCATCCGGAAGAATGCAGCCGCTACAGGCAGATGCATGCCGAGCTGAAACGGCTTATCAACGACGTCGCCTGGGATGAGGCGCAGGGCAGCTATATCCGGGGCTTTTCCGCAGGTGAACGGGTCGGCGCTTCGGACAGCGATGGTTCCGTCATTTACGCGAACCCCCAGAGCTGGTCCGTGATCGGCGGGATCGTTACGGAGGAGCGCGTTCCCCGCGTGCTGGCGGCCGTCGACCGGTGGATCGATACAGAGCTGGGATGCATCGTCAATGCGCCGCCTTACGACGAATATCAGGAGAAATACGGCCGGATCAGCGCGCAGACGGCTGGAACCGGGGAGAACGGGGCGGTTTACTGCCACGCGACCGGCTTCAAGGCTTACGCCGACTGCCTGCTGGGGCTTGGAGAGCGGGCTGCCGGGTCGCTTCTGAAAGTGATCCCGGACAGCGCGGCCAATCCGGCTTCGGCAAGCGGCGCGCTGCCTTACGCCCTGACAAGCTGTTATAATACGAATCCCTACTGTTACGGACGAGCCGGCCGTCCATGGCTGACGGGAACCCAGTGCTGGGTGATGAATACAGTTGTCGAGGGGATCCTGGGAATCCGGAAAGCTTACGGAGGCTTTCGCATCCGTCCGTCGCTGCCGGACGGATGGAACGCGGCGGAATGCCATATCCGGCGGGGCAGGGCCGTATATGACGTGTATCTGAAACGGGCGTCGGGCTGGGGAGGGATTCTGGCTGACGGCCGGGAGATGGAAGGGGAGTATATTCCTTTTCAGCCGGATGGGAAACACCGGATCGATGTGTTTCTGTGACGCGGATCCGTTTGCGGGATCACAGCCATGATCTGCTCATGCGGCGCTTGGGCGCTGTAAAATAAATTTTATCAAAGGAGGAAATTGTTTTATGTCGGAAATGATTGTCTCAATCACGGAATTCGGAGCGGTTCCGAATGACGGCACCCTGCAGACGGGGGCTGTCCAGGCGGCGGTCGATCACTGTTTCCTGGCCGGAGGAGGCGAGGTCCGGATTCCGGAAGGAACCTGGGTGATCGGCGGCGTCATACTGCGGTCGAACATTACGCTGCACCTTTTGGAAGGGGCAGTGCTTAAAGGCAGCCGCAACCCGGATGACTACCAGGGATATCTTGCGGATAAGATCACTCCCCTGCCGAAGGAATGGATCACGGACAAGCTGTGGAACCGGAATGTGTCGCTTTGGAATCCGGTGATCCTGCCGGAGGAAGACAATGAATTCTACACGATTCCCGGCAGCCGCTGGAACCAGGCCATGCTTAAGGCGGTAAATGCCAGGAATATCCGGATCATCGGCGAGAAGGGGAGCGTGCTGGACGGAAGCGACTGCTATGATCCGCTGGGCGAAGGGGATTATCGCGGACCGCACGCGATTAACCTGTTTTATTGCGACAATGTAACCTTTCAGGGTTACACCGTAAAGGACAGCGGTAATTACGCCCATTCCCTCTTTGAATGTACGAATATCACGGCCGAGAAGGTCACGGCCCTTGCGGGGCACGACGGGATCCATTTTACAAGATGCGATAATGTCCGGATCCTGGACTGTGAGTTCTACACCGGCGACGACTGCGTCGCGGGATTTGGCAACGTAAATACGATCGTAAGGAACTGCGTCCTGAATTCCGCCTGCAGCGCGTTCCGTTTCGGCGGGACGAACGCGCTGATCGAGAACTGCCATATCTACGGACCGTGCAGGTACTTATTCCGCGGGAGTCTTACAAAGGAAGAGAGAAAGACGGGAATAAAACCGTCCCTGGAAGGGCACCGCAACAACATGCTCAGCGCCTTTACCTATTTTGCGGACTATTCGGTGAAGATCGACGAGCAGCCCGGCAATATCATCGTGCGGGACTGCCGGATCGACTACGCGGACCGGTTCCTGCATTACAACTATTCCGGAAATGAGCGGTGGCAGCAGAACCGGCCCCTGGAATCCATCCGGTTTGAGAATATCCAGGCGACGGATATTTCCATGCCGCTGACCGCGTACGGTTCCGCCGATGTTCCGTTAAGGCTTACAATGAAGAACATCGATATTTCGTTCCGAAAAGGCTCGGAAGCGGTTCCTCTGATGCACGCCTGCAATTATGAGAGGATCGAGCTGGAGCAGATAACGCTGCAGAACCATTGCGGAGATCTGCTGATCAAGACCTGGTCGGACGGGGAGATCGTTCTGCGCGGGATCAAATGCGGTCTGGAGGAGAATAACTGGATCCGGGAAGCGGAAGAACCGTTTATCTGCCGCCCGATCTGAGAATACCAAAATAAGTGCAGGGAGAAGAAACAATGAAGACGAAACCGAATCTGTGGATGCGTTTCCCGGGCGGGAAGCGCAAGACGCTGACGCTGAGTTATGACGATGGCGTGGAGCAGGATACCCGGCTGATCGGGATAATGCAGAAGCATGGGCTTAAAGGAACGTTTAACCTGAACAGCGGTCCGTTCGCGGCGGAAGGAATTGCGGATCCGAACTGGAAGATGGATATCAGCCGGGCTAAAACAGTTTATAAGGACAGCGGAATGGAGGTGGCGGTGCATGGGCTGACGCATCCGCACCTGGAGCAGCTGACACCGGCCAGATGTACCTGGGAGGTGATGACCGACCGGGATAATCTGGAGAGAGAATTTGGGGTTATTGTCCGCGGTATGGCGTATCCCTACGGTACTTACAGCGATTTGGTCGTCCGGTGCCTGCAGGCCTGCGGGATCGCCTATGCGAGGACCGTTCTTTCCACCCACGGCTTTGCGCTCCCGTCGGATTGGTATCATCTTGCGGCCACCTGCCGTCACAGGGATCCCCGCCTCATGGAACTGGCGGAGCAGTTCAGGGAAAAGGCGCCGGCCCGGGAACCGTGGATGTTTTATCTCTGGGGACACAGTTTTGAGTTCGATATGGACCGGAACTGGAACGTGATCGAAGAGTTTGCGGATTATATGGGCGGACGGGATGATATCTGGTACGCCACGAATCTGGAGATCTGCGATTATACGGAAGCCTGGAAATACCTGGTGTTCAGCGCCGACGGGACGCGCATTTACAATCCGACCGCGTATCCATTGTGGCTGGGCGACGGAAACCAGTGCGTGAGCGTTCAGCCGGGCGAGGAGATCGAATGGTGATATCTGCATATGGAGCGTGAAAAGAGCGCCGGTGGTTTTCTGTTCGCATGGAAATACGGGCAGTGTGGCACTGGCACTCTTTTTGCGTGGGAATACGAGCGGGAAGCGGACGCCATTTCTGTATTATCGGGAGCCGTCTGGCGAGACAGGATACCGGCGCGGGATCAGCCCCTTCGTCTGTTCAGAAACCCCGCCAGCAGATGGCAGAGAAATCCGCCGGCGCAGAGACAGAGCACATAGACGCAGATGCCGGCTCCGGTTCCGAGACGCAGGGATATCTGGTAGAACACGACCTGCGTGACCGGATAGTAGGGCGAGATATAGAACATGTCCGCCGCCCCTCCGGTGGCGACGTTGATCACGGTGGCGATGACGCAGAAGACGGCCAGCATCGGCAGCGTCCGCAGAAAGCCGGCCGCGGTCCGGTCCGGGATCCGGGAAAATGCCAGCAGGAGCCCGATGAAGACCAGAAGGATATGCCACAGAAGACCGTGCAGGGTCAGCGTCCAGTAAGGATGCATAAGACCCGAAGGTTCCGCCAGCGCCATGATGCCGCCCAGCAGGCCGAAGTCCTGCAGGAAGGTGCAGACGACGCGGAAGACGCGCTCATTTCCGCGCAGCAGGGGCAGGAGCAGACAGAGATACATCGGTATGCTGCAGAGCTGGAACGGGAAATACCACCAGTTGTAGGTCCCGAAGATCACGTAGTACAGGAAAAGCTGCTTATACAGCTCTCCGACCGCCAGCAGGATGCCGCAGACGAACAGGACCCGGCAGATCCTGCGCGGATCACTTGTCCGCGGGTCAAAGGAACCGCCGCAGGCTTCGTCGGCCCGCGGCCCCCGGCGCGTCAGCCGCCTGCTCAGCCAGACGGCCGCGGCGATGCCAACGGCGGTTATGCTTATATGAAAAGGTGAATACGGCGCGGGCGTGTTCATATGCCAGTCGGTCATCCGCAGCCACGATATGACAGGATTCATCAGTCATCATTCCTTTGGAATTTTTGGGATTGCCGCATTGGGAACCGCGGTTTCGCGGCGCGCGGGGCGCGCCTGCCCTCGGTCCGTTTTCAGTATAGCGCGAAAACCACAGAGCGCCAAGTGTTTCCGGATGAATTTTTATACATTATTCTGCTTGCTAAATTCAAAAATTTCTGTATAATGAATATCATAGTTTGTACAAAAGCTATGGATATCATGCAATCAGGAGGAGAATTATTATGAAAAAAAAGCTTATGGCAATGGCGCTTGCCGCGTGCATGGCGCTGTCACTGGCGGCCTGCGGCGGTTCCGGATCGGGCGATACCGCGGCTGACGCCGGGAACAAGGATGCTGCGGGAGACGCCGCGGCGGTCGAGACAGTCAAGGACGGCGTTCTGACCGTGGCAACCAGCCCGGACTTCGCGCCCTATGAATTCTATGCTCTGGATGAGAACGGCAATCCGACCCTGGCGGGCTTCGATATGGCGCTGGCCCAGTACATCGCGGATTACATGGGGCTGGAGCTGGAGGTCGTTACCGTCGATTTCGACGGCGTTCTGATGGAGCTGCAGACCAAGTCGGTGGATCTGGGCATGGCCGGACTTTCTCCGGATCCGTCCCGCGAGAACGCGATGGACTTCTCGGATATCTACTATCGCGGCGGCCAGTCCTTCGTGACGGTGCAGGATCACGCGGACGACTATAAGACGCTGGAGGACGCCAACAAGGCCGGAATTTCCGTCGGAGCCCAGACCGGTTCCATCCAGCTGGATCTGGCGAACCAGTACTCCGCGGACACGGATATCGTATCCCTGCCGAAGGTGACGGATATTATTTCCGAACTGCTGGCGGGCAAGCTGGACGCGGCTTACATTGAGACAGCCGTGGCGATCAGCTATCAGAAAAATTATCCGGAACTGGCGATCGTTCTGGATGTGCCCTATGAGGTGGAAGGTTCCGCGATCGGCGTCAGCAAGGGCAACGAGAGCCTGCTTAAGGCGGTGAACGAAGCGATCGCGGCGGCCCTGGAGGACGGCTCCCTGGAGAACTTCGTGGCAGAGGCCAATGAGCTGGCTTCCGGCGAGAAGTACGAGGGCCTGCTGGATGAAGAAGGTAAGGTTCAGGAGTAATACCTGGCTGGGCCTCCCCGGATAGAGTATCCGGGGAGGCCTGCGCTTTTCCAAATACATACAGAAGGGGGTACAGCTGTGGATAGTTTTATCAAACTGGCAAATTTCGCGACGGTGGCAAAGTATTCATCCCTGTTCGCCCAGGGACTTCTGGTCACCGTCCTTCTGTCCGTGTTCACGGTGATGATCGGTTTCTGCATCGCGCTCGTGATGGCGCTTATGCGGCTTTCCGATATCCGGCCGTTCCGCTTCCTGGGGATCGGCCCGGACGGGTACCAGCGGGAGAGCGGCGCGCTGGCCGTGATCAGCAGGTTTAACCCGGTCAGCTTCATCGCGACGGCCTATGTGGAGGTGCTGCGGTCCACGCCCGTGATCGTTCAGCTGTTTATTATTTATTACGGAGTGTTCGGAATCTTTGACCTCCCGAATTTCACGATGTTCGGGTTTATCAAGTTCCCCAGGTTCTTCCCCGGCGTGGTGGCGCTGGGAATGAACTCCGGCGCTTACCTGTGCGAGATCATCCGCTCCGGCATCCAGTCCATCGACGGCGGGCAGACGGAGGCGGCCAGGTCCCTGGGCATGTCCAAGGTGCAGAACCTGCGCTACATCGTTCTGCCGCAGGCGCTTAAAAACATCCTGCCGGCGATCGCCAATGAATTCGTCGTGATCATCAAGGAGTCCGCGATCACGTATACCATCGGCGTGCAGGATATCATGTCGGCGGTCAACGCGGTCAGGGGCGCGGCCTTCGTGATCACGGAGCCGCTTCTGGTCGCTACGGGCATCTATTTCTGCCTGTGCTTCCCCACGTCCAAGCTGATCGCGTATTTCGAGAGGAGGATGAGCCATGGCGACAAGCGGTAGTCTGATCTGCGTCAAAGATCTGAAAAAGCACTATAAGGGCGGCGCCATCAAGGCGCTGGACGGCGTGACCGTGGATATCAACAAGGGCGACGTGATGGTGGTCATCGGCCCCTCCGGCTCCGGCAAATCCACATTTCTGCGCAGCTTAAACCTGCTGGAAGAGCCCACCGGCGGCTCCATCCTGTTCGACGGCGAGGACATTACGAAGAAGCGGTACAAGAACGCCGACGGGAAGACCGTGAAGCTGGATGTGGACGCGCTGCGCCAGAAGATGGGCATGGTGTTCCAGCATTTTAACCTGTTCCCCCATATGACGATCCTGGAAAATATGACGCTGGCCCCCATCAAGGTGAAGAAAATGCCGAAGGACGAGGCGGAAAAGAAGGCTCTGGCGCTTCTGGACCGCGTCGGATTAAAGGACCGCGCCGACGCCTATCCGATCCAGCTGTCCGGCGGCCAGAAGCAGAGAGTGGCGATCGTCCGAGCCCTGGCGATGGAGCCGGAGGTCATGCTTTTCGATGAACCCACGTCGGCCCTGGATCCGGAGATGGTCGGAGAGGTCCTGGACGTTATGAAGGAGCTGGCCAGGGAAGGCATGACCATGGTCTGCGTGACCCACGAGATGGGGTTTGCCCGCGAGGTGGGAAACCGCGTGTTGTTCATGGCGGACGGCCAGCTTGTGGAGGAGGGCACGCCGGAGCAGATCTTCGGAAATCCGCAGAGTCCCAGACTGAAAGATTTCCTGGCGAAAGTATTGTAGGTTTGCCTTTACATTTCCGCCGATTGCGGGTACAATGGATACGGTTACCGGAGTTGTCCAGGTCTGCGCAGGCGGAGGTGTCTGGCCGATGTGTGAGAAGAAGAATATGTTCCCGGAGGAGTTCAGCCCCACCTTTCTGTTCGCGTGGAAAGGCCGGGGAACCGGCGAGCGGGAAGAAACTCATGTGCATGATTATATGAAGCTGGTGTTCGTGATATCCGGTCATGACCGTTACCGGGTCGAGGGGAAGGTCTATGAACTGACAGAAGGCGACGTGCTGATCCTCAATCCGGGCACGCGGCATCATGCGCTTTGGGACGAGGAAGGCGTCTCGTCCTGCGTGGAGTTCATCATCGGCGCCAACGATTTCCATGTCCGGGACCTGCCGGCGGGGTGCCTTCCGCTGCCGGAGGACGGCTGCGTCCTTCATACGGAAGGGGAGCTGCGCCAGAGGCTGGAGCGGATCTGCACGGCCATGGAGGCGGAGAACGCGGTGTACCGGCGCGGACGCTATTATATGATGCGCTCGTATCTGGTCCAGATCATGGTCCTGATCATCCGCGAGCAGTATGAGGCGGTGGAGAAGCAGGGCGGTTACCGGTTCGAGTCCGCCAGCCGCAAATACGTGGTGGAGCAGATCATGAACTATTTCGAGGCCCATTACGGCGAGAAGATCTCGCTGGACCAGATCGCGGAGAATATGTATCTGAGCCCTTATTACATCTCGAAGGTGTTCAAGAGCGAGACCGGGGAGACCCCGATCCGGCATCTGATCGATATCCGGCTCTCGCGGGCGAAAGAGATCCTGGAGAGCGGAGACGGCGGAAGCATCAAGGAAGTGGCGGCGGCGGTGGGATACGACGACGCGTACCACTTCAGCAAGCTGTTCAAGAAGAAATACGGGATCTCGCCGGTGAGCGTGAAGAAATCGGCGCGGCCGGACGGCTGAGGCAGGGCGCGACAGGAGTTCGGATAAGGATCTGACAAGACAGGCAAGAAATAAGATACAGCAGGAAAATGAGACCTGCCGGGAGCCGTTCATACGCGGTTTCCGGCAGGTCTCTCAGTTGCGCTTCATACGCGGTTTCCGGCAGGTCTCTCAGTTACGCGTTTTCCTGCCGCTCAAGCGCCGCGCCGATAAAGCCGGCGAACAGCGGGTGCGGCTTGTTGGGCCGGGATTTCAGCTCCGGATGGGCCTGGGTGGCCACGAACCACGGATGGTCCGGCAGCTCGATCATTTCCACGATGCGGCCGCTTGGGGATAAGCCGGACAGCATCATGCCGTGGGAGGTCAGGGCTTCCCGGTAATCGTTGTTCACCTCGTAGCGGTGGCGGTGCCGCTCGGCGATCTCCTTCTTCCCGTAGAGGGCGTAGGCTTTGGAGCGCTCGTCCAGCACGCAGGGGTAGGAGCCCAGACGCAGGGTGCCGCCGATATCCTCGACGCCGTTCTGCTCCGGCATCAGGTGGATGACCGGGTTGGCGGTGTTGGGGTTCAGCTCGACGCTGTGGGCGTCGGAAAGGCCCAGAACGTTGCGGGCGAATTCCACGATGGCCAGCTGCAGGCCCAGGCACAGGCCCAGGAACGGGACGCCGTGCTCGCGGGCGTAGCGGATCGCGTAGATCTTGCCGTCGATGCCCCGGTCGCCGAAGCCGCCGGGCACCAGGATGCCGCTGACGCCGCCGAGGATCTCGTCCACATTTTCCGGGGTGACCTTCTCGGAATCGACCCATTTGATATGAACCGCGGTGTGGTGCGCCACGCCGCCGTGCTTCAGCGCCTCGACCACGGAGATATAGGCGTCGTGGAGCTGGATGTATTTGCCGACCAGGGCTACGGTGACTTCCCGCTGCGGGTGTTTCCAGGCATCGATCATGGCCCGCCAGTCGTCAAGATCCGGCTCGGGGCAGGGCAGGCGGAGACATTCGCAGGCTACCTGCGCCAGGTGCTCGTCCTCCATGACCAGGGGAACCTCGTAGAGCACGTCCACGTCCAGGTTCTGGAGCACGTGGCTCTGAGGCACATTGCAGAACAGGGCGATCTTGGCGCGGATACCGTCGTCCAGCGGATGCTCGGTCCGGCACATGATGATGTCGGGCTGGATGCCCATTCCCTGCAGATCCTTGACGCTGGCCTGGGTGGGCTTGGTCTTCAGCTCGCCGGAGGCCTTCAGGTACGGGACCAGTGTGACGTGGATCAGCGTGGCGTTGCCGGGGCCGACTTCGCGCATAAACTGGCGGATGGCTTCCAGGAACGGCTGGCCTTCGATGTCGCCGACGGTGCCGCCGACCTCGATGATGACGATCTTGGTGTTTTTCACTGCGGCGGCGTCTTCTTCTCCCCCGACAGACAGCGCTTCGCCCGCCGCGGCGCCTTTGTCGCGGTAAAACCGGCTTTTTATTTCGTTGGTGATGTGGGGGATAACCTGGACAGTTCCGCCGCCGTAGTCGCCGCGGCGCTCCTTGTGCAGTACGCTCCAGTAGATCTTACCGGTGGTGACGTTGGAATTTTTGGTGAGACTCTCATCGATGAACCGCTCGTAGTGGCCAAGGTCCAGATCGGTTTCGGCGCCGTCGTCGGTGACGAAAACCTCACCATGCTGTACGGGGTTCATGGTTCCGGGATCGATATTGATATAAGGATCTAGCTTCTGCATGGTTACCTGGTAACCGCGGGCCTTTAAGAGACGGCCCAGGGATGCGGCGGTAATGCCTTTTCCCAGTCCGGAGACGACGCCTCCTGTGACGAATACGTATTTGACTGGCATGGAATGAACCTCCCTTGCGAATGCTCTCTCTGCAAAGCGCTTTCGTTCGGGCGTGAGGCCTGTTCTTTTGTATGAAAATGCGTCAGCGGGAAAGCCGGAACGTATGACTTTCCGCTGAGATCCGACGCGCCCGCAGAGGGGCGGAATAAAACAAACAACTTAAACATTATACAACAGGTCGGGCAGGAAAATCCAGTACTTTTTTACATTTTTTTTAGTTTTT
>CANQGA010000090.1 GCA_947600145.1 uncultured Lachnospiraceae bacterium
CACAGATATGCTGGATGCGCCCAATCACGCCCATTTCTCCGAAGCGATGGGATTCGTATTTGACAGTGCCGAAGTATATGACCAGATGGCTGCCTGTGCAACGATCGTGGCGGAATACAGAGATGCTTTGCTCTACGGTCTTGTAGATGTGGATTCCTATCTTGAACAGTTCAACAGCGAGCTGAAAGCGGCCGGGATCGATGAGATCATCGCCGAGGAACAGAAACAGTTTGACGAATGGCGTGCGGCACAGTAAAAAGAAAAGTTAGCTGATGAGACAATGTTGCCGGCCGTAGATTTCTATGGCCGGTAGCATTTTATAAGCAGACGCTTCGAAGAATGGAAAGGGTGTGACAGGATGAAACAGAAAAAGCAGACGGCCATTGTGGACAAAGCTGTAAAAAGAAAGCAGACAATAAGAAAACTTCGCAAATATGCACCGTTATATCTGTGCGCACTGCCTGGTTTCCTCTATATGATCGTAAATAACTACCTCCCAATGGGCGGACTGATCCTGGCGTTCAAGAAATACAGCTTTGCGAAAGGTATCATCAAAAGTCCGTGGAATGGTCTGGGAAATTTTACATATCTGTTCGGCTCTAAATGGGCTAAGATCATGTTCCGAAACACCATCGGATACAATATCCTGTTTCTGGTGTTGGGGACTGTATTTGCCATATTCGTGGCGATTATTCTGAATGAAGTAAAGAAAAAGGCGGCGCAGCAGATCTATCAGACACTGATTCTGATTCCTCATCTTGTAAGTACCGTTCTGATCGGTTATCTGGTTTATGCGTTCCTTTCCAGTACGAACGGCTTTGTAAATAAGGGAATCTTGGAGCCGCTGGGTCTGAAAGGGATAGAGTGGTATACGCAGGCAAAGTACTGGCCTTTTATTCTGACGATTGTACAGCTTTGGAGAAGCTTCGGTTTCCAGAGTATTGTATATTTCGCCACCATCATTGGGTTTGACAAAACTTATTATGAGGCGGCTGTAGTTGACGGGGCGACGACATGGCAGCAGATCATAAGGATTACCCTGCCGTTGCTGAAACCGACCGTTATCATCCTGACGATCATGGCGCTCGGGAGAATGTTTGCCTCTGATTTTGGCCTGTTCTATCAGGTGCCGCAGAACAGCGGGCTTTTGTACAGTACGACGACTACCATCGATACCTTCGTATACCGAACGCTGATGCAGGATCATGACGTTGGAAGATCCCTTGCGGCTGGCTTTTTGCAGTCGATCCTTGGTTTCTGCGTTGTGATGCTGACCAATGCCATTGTCCGCAAGACAGAGCCGGACAGCGCATTATTCTGAGAAGGGAGGAAAGAGTATGGCGGGTAATAACAAAGGATTTCGTATCTTTGCAAACATTATCATGATTTTTCTGACACTGTGCTGTCTGCTTCCTTTCATCCTTCTGCTTATGGCATCAATTACGGATGAGGCTACGCTGACGCTTTACGGTTATTCTTTTTTCCCGAGGGTGGTCAATTTCCGGGCTTATGAATATCTGTTCCAGTCTGTCAACAAGATCGCCAGGGCTTACGGGATCACGGTATTCGTGACGGCGGTCGGAACGACAATCAATGTGTTCATGACCATGTTCATGGCATATCTGCTGTCGAAAAGAGATCTTCCCGGCAGAAATGCACTTTCGTTTTTTATCTTTTTTACAATGCTGTTTTCAGGCGGTATGATACCTTCCTACATCGTGTGGAGTCAGTATATGCATGTAGGCGACAGTATATGGGGACTTATTCTGCCGAATCTGGCGCTTGGCGCTTACAATGTGATCCTGATGCGGACATATTTTACAACCAATATCCCTCAGGATCTGCTTGAAGCCGCTGAGATGGATTCCTGCAGTGAACTTGGAATGCTGTTTCGGATATCCATTCCGCTTTCCAAACCGATGCTTTCTACCGTGGCGCTTTTTTCCGCGCTTGCTTACTGGAATGACTGGATCAACGGCCTGTATTATCTGACCAGAAGAAATGACCTGTATTCGATCCAGAATGTACTGAATTCCATGATGAATAATGTTCAGTTCCTGAAGGAGAACACGCTGGATGCCAGCAGCGCGCAGATCACGACGCAGATTCCCACGTCCGGCGTCCGTATGGCAATCGCGGTAATTTCCATCGTGCCGATTATGGTTATCTATCCCTTCTTCCAGAAGGCGTTTATCAAAGGTATTGTGATCGGCGGTGTGAAAGGTTAAGCATATTATCATATGAGAAAGGAAATGACATGACAGTCGACAGCAAAAAGATACACGATTCTTTATATGCGGCGAACGGAGGACACGTTCCCAAAGAAGGAGGAAGCTGCAATATCCTCCTGAAAAAGAGATACACCAGCGTTGTATTCTGTCCCGGCGAGCCTTATGAGGGACAGAGAGGCCCCGGTTCCATGTATCCGAGATGCATTTGTCTTGCGCACAACGGGGATAAGAACGGTACGCTTCTGGCTACCATGGAATACTATACTGCCGAAACGCCGGTATTCCCGATTTATGAAAGCACAGATCACGCCCACAGCTGGCACTATTTAAGCTGCGTGGAGGATACGCAGCTGGGATGGGGCTGCCGGTTCCAGCCGCATTTATTCGAACTTCCCTGCGACATGGGGTCATTGAAGGAGGGAACAATCCTGTGCGCCGGAAACATGATCCCCAAAGATATGGGACTCACTGCGCTGCAGATGTATAAGAGTACAGATGCAGGAAAAACATGGGAATTTGTCAGTGAGATCGTCAGAGGAGAAAAAAGCGAAAAGCATATCATGGGACTCCCTGTATGGGAACCGTTCCTTCTTAAGTCTCCGGACGGAAAACTGTTCTGTTATTATTCGGATGAACGGTATAAGGATCACGGAAACTATAACCAGCTTCTGGCACATAAGGTGTCAGAAGACGGCGGGTATACCTGGAGCAGGGAAAAAATCGATGTTGCCTTTGCCGACGGAAAACTGCGCCCCGGCATGCCGATTGTCGCTTATCTGCCCGGCGGTAAATTCATCATGGTCTATGAGATGGTAAATCAGGACCGGATTCCGGTTTATTTTCGCATCTCTGATTCCATGGACGACTGGGGAGATCCGGAATTTATGGGGAATCCGGTCGTTGCCGTGGACGGCAGTTATCTGACCGGGACGCCCTACGTGACCTGGATCAGTCAGGGCGGAGAGAATGGAACGATTCTCGTGACGGGAAGAGGTTTTTCCCATATTTTCGCAAACTCTGAACTGGGTATGGGATTCTGGGAGAAGATGGAGAGTCTGATCCCCATCGATAATAATTATGATTATACCGGTTACAGTCAGTGTGTTCTGCCGCTGAACGGCGGACGTCAGATCCTGAATCTGAGTCCCTGCCAGATCTCTGACAGACAGGCACTGATCGAGGCTGCCGTGGCGGATGTTTATGTCAGGGCAGATACATAAGGGGGCCGCCGGCGTATCAGTTTTACGTGAATGGAATGAAACACGACAGAATTTAAGAGAAAGAGGGGGAAGCAATGAAAAATCTTCAGGTAGAAGTAGAATCAGGATTATTACAGGGCGTGCATGGATGGGATCCCAGAATTGCCGTTTTCCGCGGTGTGCCATACGCAGCGCCTCCTGTCGGAGAACTGCGCTGGAGGGAGCCGCAGCCGCCGGCAAAATGGGAAGGCGTCAGAAAGGCTGACGAATACGGACCGATTGCATGCCAGCCAGCTCCCGGCGTCAATCCGGAGGAATTCTGGACAAGGGAGATCCATCCGACAGGCCCGGAATTTGCCATGAGCGAAGACTGCCTGTATCTGAATGTATATACGCCGGCCAGAACCGGACAGGAGAATCTGCCGGTACTGCTTTATATTCACGGCGGCGGGTTCAGGGGCGGTTATTCGTATGAAGTAGAATTTGACTGGGAACATATGGCCCGGAAAGGAATTGTTGTCGTATCAATCGGCTATCGTCTGGGAGTTCTCGGCTTTCTTGCCCATCCGTGGCTTACTGCGGAAAGTCCGGAAGGAGCGAAGGGTAATTACGGTACCATGGATCAGCTGGCGGCCCTGAAATGGGTTTATCGCAACATCGCAGCTTTCGGCGGTGATCCCCGCCGTATTACCATAGCCGGCCAGTCAGCCGGGGCTATGAGTGTTCAGAATCTGATGACATCACCGCTGGCGTCCGGGCTGATCGCGGGAGCAATTATAGAGAGCAGTGTGACTGTGTCTTTCGCGGAGAAGCCCGATATCAGGTACTATCCGTTATCGAAAGCGGAGCAAGTTGGCAGAAACTTCTTTGAAAAGGCCGGAATCGGAAGTCTTGCGGAAGCCAGACAGATGCCGGCGATGGAACTGATACGTCTGGAGGACGAGATTTTGGGGCCGGGCGTGCATTTTGAGCCGGCGATCGACGATGTGGTGATCCGCGAAACCAATTTTTCCGCTTATCTGAACGATCATCATCTCAGAGTCCCGGTAATTGCAGGATATAACCGCGGAGAAGCGGAATCTTTTGCAAAGGCTTTCAGTAAACCGGTAGAGACAGTGGAGGAGTATGAAGAATATGCGAAAGGATTCGGAAACTGTGCCGGGGAGTTTAAGCGGTTGTGTCATGTGGAAAATGAAGAGGACGTCAGGAAACTCTTTTCAGGGGATGCGATGCTGGATATGATCGCCGGAGCCCGCCTGTTCGGAGCGATTCAGGATGGCCAGGGGAGAAAAACGTATCTTTATGAATTTGATGCCGATATTCCGGGCGAGGACAACGCCGGGAGCTATCACGGAAGCGAGATGTGGTTTGCGTATGACAGTCTGGCAAGATGCTGGCGGCCGTTTACCGGCAAACATTATGATCTCGCCCGCCAGATCAGCTCCTATTGGGTGAATTTTGTGAAAACAGGTGATCCCAACGGCAGGGATACCATCGGAGAGGAGCTTCCGGAATGGAAGTCATTTACCTGTGAGAATGGATTTATCATGGAGTTTAAGGACGTCCCGGAACCGTCCGAATCGCCGATGGATGAACTGATGAAGTTCCGGATCCGCTATTCTTGTCAAAAATGATTGCAGGAGGGATGAGATATATGAGTATGGTCAGTCAGGCGCAGCATCGAAGCGTTGCTTATTTTGAGGATGCACCGTGTTATCCGGCTGGGAAACTGGTAACGCTGCATGGTATGCGGCGCAGGATGCTGGAGGAGAAGGATGAGAAAAATCAGTTGATACTCGCCGAAGCGTATAACGCGTACCTTGACGCGCTTGAAAAACTGCCGGATGCGCCATCCCGTATTTATCTTTGGCCGGAGGGCAGTATGCCGGAGTCCGGGGCTTATACGGAGAACCCGGACTTCCGCTATAACCACGATCCGGATTTCCGGCCCTATATGTATGAATTTCTCCTGCCGGAGGATGTCACGCCCAAAGGAGCGATTATCCTCTGCGCGGGCGGCGATCACGGCGACTGCGTGATCCACGAAGCATATCAGAGCTGTCTGGATTTTAATAAACTCGGTTACCAGAGTTTTATGCTTCTGAACAGAACCAACCGGATGCCCTATACGGGTCAGGAGTGCGGCGCCGATACGGCCAGACTGATACGAATGATACGGAAGAACGCGAAGAAGTATCGGATCGGCAGCAAACAAGTTGCGTTTGCGGGCTTTTCCAATGGGGGGCTGACCGGAGAAGAATGCATCCGCTATTATTCAGGAGAACAGAAGGTTACTGATCATTTTCCAGATTATGTCCCGGACGAGCTGGACGCTTATTATGGAGCGCCGGACGCCTTTATCTGCGTCTACGGTCCGCGCTGGGCAGGCAATGAAATCGATTACAGCAGACTTGTCTATCCTCCCGTGATGTTCGCGGTGGGAATGGAGGATGCTGCTCTGGATAATCTGCACTGGACGTATCAGAATCTGCTGGCCCATGGAATTCGTGCCGAGGTGCATACCTTTACAGGCGTGCCTCACGGACAGGCCGGCGTCTCCATATTCGGCAACCGTGATTATTCTAATTTTGACCTTTGGCTTTTGCTGGCAGACGCCTTTATGCAGAAGGTATTTGGAGGGAAGGAATGAATACCGAACATATCAGTGAAATACGCATACATACGAATAGAGTTAAATTCCCTACTGCGCCGGAGTTTTATGGATTATTTTTTGAAGATATCAATCACGCGGCCGACGGCGGCCTGTATCCGGAGATGATCCGAAACAGGGCTTTTGAAGATTCGCTGATTCCGGAAGGCTGTCAGGTGGATGATAATCAGAAGATATTTGTCACAGAGTACGGCTGGCCAGGGGCTTTTAATCATGGGGAAGGGATGGATGAATGGGCGGCTGCCGTGCCGCCGACCTCGGTTCCCGGTTGGTATGGAGAAAACGCGGCGCTGACTTTAGTGACGGAAGACACCTTAAATGCAAACCGTAAGGCGGCCCTTCGTGTTGATTTTCAGGCCGGCGGCAGACTTTATAACATCGGTTACCGGGGTGTGCCGGTCAAGGAAGGGGACGGATACCATCTGTATTTTATGGCCAAATCTTCTGTAAAAACCATACTCAAAGCGTCTCTGGAATCTGAAAGCGGAGAAGATCTGGGAAGTGCTGAGATCCGACTGGAGGAAAGCCGGGAGTATATCCGTTATGACTGCGACCTGACGGCTTGGGGAACAGATTTTAAGGGACGGATCAGTCTTGTCAGCAAGGAAAACTGCCGGCTTTTGATCGGTTTTTCCTCCCTGATGCCCTGGAAAACATTTAAAAACCATGGGCTTCGGGAGGACCTGGCTATGGCTCTCAAGAATACGCACGCGAAGTTTATCCGTTTTCCGGGCGGCTGCGTGGTGGAAGGTATCAATGAACAGAATTCGCTGCGCTTTTCACGAACCATCGGCCCGGTCTGGGAACGCCCGGGCGCGCAGCTGATGTGGCATTACCGTACAACCAACGGTCTGGGATTCCATGAATATCTCCAGCTCTGCGAGGATCTGGAGATGGAAGCTATGTATGTCTGCAACTGCGGGATCAGCTGTCAGGCCAGACATGGAAGAGGCTTTGACGATGAAACGACGCAGGCGTATCTGCAGGAAGCTTTGAATGCTTTGGAATATGCCCTTGGTTCGGAAGATACTCCCTATGGAAGCCTGCGTGCAAAATATGGAAGAAAAGAACCGTTCCATCTGAAATATGTGGAGATCGGTAATGAAAACTGGGGTCCGGACTATGAAAAACGGTATGAGTTATTCTATCAGACCCTCAAGAAAGCGTATCCGCAGGTCGTCTATATTTCTGACGGACATACGGAGCGGGCGGGGCTGCCGACAGAGTTTGCCGACGAACACTATTACGACGCACCTGAGTTTTTTCTGGAGAACGGTGACCTGTTTGACAGTTATGACAGGAATGGCCCCAAAATATTTCTCGGAGAGTATGCGGTAAATGGAGGCAATACCATCGCATCCATGGAGTGTGCATTGGCGGAAAGTGCATTTCTTCTGGGGGCGGAACGAAATCAGGATATTGTCAGACTCACGGCTTACGCGCCGTTGTTCCAGAATTCCGATTATACTGCCTGGAAGCCGAATATGATCGTATTCGACAATCATCAGGTCTATGGGATCCCAAGCTATCACGCGGTATCCCTGCTGGCCAAATACAGGGGACGCGAGGTGGTTGAATTTGAGAATATCTGCGAAAGAAAACCGCCGGTATACCACGGGATTCCCGGCCTGATGTGTGAAAAAGAAGGACTGCTGTTCAAAAATGCGACAGTAGACGGAAATCCTGTCGAGATCTCACGGTGCATATACGGCGATGTCGAGAAAGTTGGAGATGCATACAGGATGACAGCCGGGGATTGCCGGCATCATTGCACGGGAAAGAGTCAGGAGTGGAACGAAGCGTTTGAAGCCTTTTTAGGGAGCCGTGGTTCCCATTCGGAACCAGCCGCCTGGGTGGCGTTTGGGGATAGGGAACTGACCGCCTTCACATTTGCGGTGGATATTAAGGCGGAACCGGATAATCCCATTACGCTTTCCGTCTGGAATTACCGGCCCGAAACGGATGCCGGATGCAACGAACCGAGAGATACGGAATGGAACCTGCGTTCTGTCAGGAATCAGGTCTGGCAGCTGAAAGATGGGGTAAGCACCCTGCGTGTACCGCGCTTCTTTGATAAACCCTTAACTGACGCGGAACAGGAGCCGGTATCGATTGATTTCGGTGTATATAACCATTTTGAGATCGTTTGTACCGCTGACGGGTATGCATGCTATATCAACGGGAAGCTGATTCAGAAGAAGGAACTCGTCCGCCATCCGCTGATCCATGGAGCTGCGGTCCAGGATGAGGACAGGATCTATCTGAAACTGGTAAATGTTGACCGGGAGGAAAAGCCGGTTAAGATAACGACAGACTGTCCGGTTGCAGAAAATGTCAGAACGGAGGTAATATCCGCAGACCCGTGGGAAGTGAATTTCTTTGAAGAAAAAGAACATATACGAGCGGTATGCGGCGAAATTGTAGGGGGAAGAGAATTTGTGTACCGGATGCCGCCCTGCTCAGTCAATGTGCTGATTATGGAAAAAGACAGGAAAGGATGAAAACTATGTTGAGAGTTGTTCAGGTTAAGAATGGTATGCTGCAGGGATTGGTGGGAAAGGATCCGCGTATCACGGTTTTTCGCGGGGTTCCGTATGCGAAGCCGCCTGTGGGGGAACTTCGCTGGAAAGCACCGCAGCCGGCGGAGAACTGGGAAGGGCTCCGTAAATGCTATGAATACGGAGATATGCCGATGATGCGGATACACCCGGGTATGGACGATGATTTCTATACGAAAGAGCTGCATCCAACGGCCGCAGATTACGGAATGAGTGAAGATTGTCTCTATCTGAATATCTTTTCGCCTGCGAAGACGGCAGATGAGAATCTTCCGGTATTCTGCTATATTCACGGCGGCGGACTGCAGGACGGTTACAGTTATGAGATCGAGTTTGATCCTGAACGTGTAGCCCGGCGCGGCGTTGTGGTGGTAATGATCGGATACCGGCTCGGGCTTTTCGGTTTTCTGGCCCATCCGGAGATTACAGCCAGAACACCGGAAAATGAGGTGATATCAAACTTCGGATTTCAGGATCAGTCATTGGCGCTTCATTGGGTTCATGAGAATATAAAGGCTTTCGGTGGAAATCCTGAAAGGATTGTGATCTGCGGACAGAGCGCAGGAGCCGGAAGCGTGCAGGCACAGCTTTGCAGTCCATATAATGAGGGGATCATTGCAGGTGCGATCTGCCAGTCCGGTATTTCCATGTCTTTCGGCGACGAGGAAAGGCCGTTTGGGGCTGCCATGCCGCTGAAGGATGCCGAGGCCCACGGAGAAAATTTCTTTCGACAGGCCGGAATCAAAGACTTAAGCCAGGCGCAGGAGATGGATGCCTCCGTGTTGATGGAGAAACTACGGGCGATTTCTCCGGACTGGAGATTCGGATTCGGCCAGTGTATTGACGGTAAATTCGTAAAAGAGTCTGTATGGGATGCTTACTATAATGACCGGCTGCCTGACGTCCCCATGATTGTGGGACTGTGCTGGGATGAGACCCAGGGCGGGCTGTTCGCGGGGAAGCGGTTTACCTATGCCGATTTTTTGAAATGGGCGGAAAGTTACGGGGACGATAAAGAGGAATTTCTTCGAATCGCAGGAGTCACGAATGACAGCGAAGCGGATGCGCTGACCAGAACTGAAGCACGGAATATGCTTTTGAGCGGAAGCAGGGGGTTCTGTGAATTGCGCTCCGAAAAAGGGCAGAAAGTCTATTACTATATTTTCAATCATGATATACCCGGCGACGATGCAGGATCCTTCCATGGTTCCGATCTCTGGTTCATGTTTGATTCTCTGGGAAACAGCTGGCGTCCTTTTGAAGGCAAGCATTATGACCTTGCCCGTCAGGTAACTTCCTACTGGACCAATTTTGTTAAAACCGGAGACCCCAATGGTATGGATTATAACGGAAATCCGCTGCCGGTATGGGAGCCGTACCGAAAGGAGAATAAGGCGGTCATGAAATTTGTGGACACTTCCACGCCGGAGATTCTTGGGGACTGTCCGCTTCTGGACTATCGTCTGAGACATGGCCGGGAAGTACTTACAGAAAAGAAATCAGATTAAAAGAACGACAACTGACATTGTTCACATACCGAAAAATGGAGAGTAGATAACATGTTGCGAAAAGTAAAAGTGAAAAATGGAATCCTGCAGGGGCTTGTGGGAAAAGATCCGCGAATCACAGTCTTTCGGGGAGTACCCTATGCGAAGCCTCCTGTAGGTGAACTGCGCTGGAGAGCACCTCAGCCGGCGCAGGACTGGGAAGGCGTCAGAAAATGCTATGAATATGCGGATATGGCCATGATGCGTTTCCATCCGGGAATGAATCCGGATGATTTTTATGATAAAGAGCTTCATCCTACCGCAGCAGAATACCGGATGAGCGAGGACTGCCTGTATCTGAATATTTTTACGCCTGCCAAAACAGCGGATGAAAGAATACCTGTGTTCGTATACATTCATGGGGGAGGTCTTCAGGATGGCTACAGTTACGAGGTAGAGTTTGATCCCGAGCGTGTTGCCCGGCGCGGAGTTATCGTGGTCATGGTGGCTTATCGGCTGGGGCTGTTCGGATTTCTTGCCCATCCTGAGATCACAGCAAGAACTCCGGACGGAGAGGTTATTTCCAATTTCGGCATGCAGGACCAATCGATGGCGATTCACTGGGTGCATGAGAATATCGAAGCATTCGGCGGGGATCCGGAACGCATCGTGATCTGTGGGCAAAGCGCCGGCGCCCGAAGCGTGCAGGCACAGATCTGCACTTCCCTGAACGGAAACATAATCAAGGGGGGAATTATCCAGTCAGGCGTATCTATGCTGTTTGGAGATGAAGAACAGTCCATGGCGATTCTTCCTACCCTGAAAGAAGCGGAACAGTACGGTGCCAGTTTCCTGCATGCGATCGGTATCCGGAATCTGGAAGAGGCGGAAAAAATGGACGCGGATGAACTGATGCGGAGAATGGATGAGGCATGTGTCAGGGACGGCAGGTATGTCTTTGGACTCTGTATAGACGGCAGATTTGTAACGGAATCAGCCCCCAGTGCATATTATAACAACAGAGTCGCCGATATCCCGCTGCTTGTGGGAATCTGTCAGGGAGAGACACAGAGCCGGTTCCTGCGGGGGAGCATGAATTATGCGCAATACCTGAAAATAGCGGAGAAATACGGAGACAGGAAAGAAGCGTTTCTGCTGCTGACACAGGTTACGAACGATGAAGAAGCCGACGCTTTAACCGCAGCTGATGCGTTTAATCAGTTTTTGGGAGGAACCCGAGCATTCTGTGAATTGCGCTCCGAACAGGGACAAAAGGTATACTTTTTTATCTTCGATCATGATATTCCGGGAGACGACGCCGGATCCTTCCATGGCTCCGATCTATGGTTTATGTTTGATTCTCTGGGCAACAGCTGGAGACCGTTTGAAGGAAAGCATTATGACCTTGCACGGCAGGTGACTTCATATTGGACGAATTTTGTTAAAACAGGGGATCCCAACGGTCTGGATTATAACGGAAACCCTTTGCCTGTATGGGAACCATATAGAAAAGAGAAACGGTCGGTGATGCGTTTCACTGACATACCGAGGCCGGAAGTCCAGGGAGAAAGCCCTGTAATAGATTTCAGACTGTCCTTTGGTAAGACAGTATTTACTGATAAGGACACAGATTGATAACGTCTTAATTGTATTGCCTGTCGTTTCTTGTATAACGAAGGTTGTGTAATGAAACCAGATTGAAATATTTACAAAATAACGACACATCGATATAATTTAAGTATAATTATCGATGTGTCATTTTTTTGTGGAGAAATTATACAGAAGCAACACCGGAAATGGAACCGCTGCAGGAATTACCCTGTAATAGAATTTGCTATTCATCTGAGAAAAAGTGAAAGAACGGAGATTCGATTCATATGAAGAACATCCTGATCGTCGACGATGACATCCATATCGGAAATATGCTTGAAGAAGCATTAAGCCGCGAAGGCTACCGCATTTCTCACGCCTATTCCGGCACCGAAGCGCTGCTTTTTCTGGCGCAGACGAAACCGGACCTGATCCTTCTTGATCTGATGCTGCCGGGTCTTTCCGGGGAGGAAGTGCTGCCGCGGATCAAAGGGATACCGGTCATTGTCGTGAGCGCGAAGGCGGACGTGGACGACAAGGTAAAACTGCTGTACGGCGGCGCGGTGGACTACATCACGAAACCATTTCAGATCAAAGAGCTTCTGGCAAGGATCTCCGTGCAGCTGCGGGAACCGGTAAGCGCTGCGTCCTCCGAGCTGCGGTACGCGGATCTTCTTCTGAACACAGATACGCGCCGCGCGGCGGCCGGCGGCCATGAAGTGAAGCTGACCAGGACAGAGTACGCGATCCTAAAGCTCCTGATGTTAAACCCGACGCAGGTCATTCCGAAGTCCCGGCTTCTGGACCGGATCAGCGAGGACACGCCGGACTGCACGGAGAGCTCGCTGAAAATGCACGTCAGCAATCTGAGAAAAAAGCTGCGCGAAGCGGGCGGCACCGATTATATCGAATCCGTGTGGGGGATCGGATTCAAACTGAGGGAGGAATAATCTTTACCGTTTCTTTACCGTTTCCTTTACCGCTTTCTTTACGGCTGCATGATATTCTGCTGCCATCAACGAAAGGGAGGTAAGCCTTTATGGACTATGTTCTAAGGACAAATGCATTGACGAAGAGCTATAAAGGATCCAGAGCGCTTGATGGTCTCACGATGAATGTTCCCAAAGGAGCGATCTACGGATTCGTAGGGAAAAACGGCGCCGGCAAGAC
>CANQGA010000091.1 GCA_947600145.1 uncultured Lachnospiraceae bacterium
GTCGCCGACGGAGCCATCGTGGGCTCGGCGATCATCAAGATCCTGGAGAAATACGGCGCGGACGCGGCGCCTTACGTTGGCGAATATGTGAAGAGCATGAAGGACGCGGTGCGCGGGATGATATAGGGTGCAGGCCGGTCGAAATAGAACCGCGGGTCATTGCCGGAAAAACGGTTGGCCCGCGGTTTTTGCTGGGATATCAGAGTCCGCTGTGAATATTTTTTGGAGATGTGGGATAACGCTCATTTTAAAGGTGTATTGACAACGTTAAAATACTGAACTATAATATACTATATCGTAACTCACTATATCGTGATTTACTATTATACAGATCAGGCAAAGACAATAATCGGAGGAATTCTATGTTCATCGGCAGACAGCGCGAACTAAAGAGATTGAATCAGATGTATCAGAGCGGCCGGCTGGAGGCCGCAGTTATCTATGGCCGCCGGAGGGTAGGCAAGACGACGCTGATCAGCGAGTTCTGTAAGGATAAGCGAACCATTTTTTTTGCCGCGCAGGAGAACAGTGCAAGACAGAATCTGGAAGGACTGTCAGAGGCGGTCAGGGCGGCTGACGCGGGCGAACTCTCGGAGGACGGCGGCCGGTTTTCATTTCAGAGCTTTCGCGACGCGTTTTTGCGGGTCGCGCAGATGGCGCGGTCGGAGCGGCTTGTCCTGGTGATCGATGAGTATCCGTATCTGGCTCAGGCAGAGCGGGGGATCTCATCGCTTCTGCAGAATTTTCTGGATCACCAGTTTAAGGCGACGCAGCTTTTTCTGATCCTGTGCGGTTCTTCCATGAGTTTTATGGAGAATCAGGTGTTGGGATATCAGAGCCCGCTTTATGGGCGCCGGACTGCTCAGTTTAAGATACTGCCGTTTGACTATCGGGAGACGGGGGAATGGTTTCCAGAATATTCTTATGAGGAAAAGGCGATTATGTATGGAGTGACCGGTGGTGTGCCCCTGTATCTGGAGCAGTTTTCGCAGACCCGAACTGTGCGGGAGAACATTTTGGAGCAGATGTTCGATCGGAGCGCGATGCTTTTTGAGGAGCCGTCCAACCTGCTGAAGCAGGAGCTGCGGGAACCGTCAGTCTACAATTCCGTGATTACGGCCATTGCGGACGGTAAATCAAAACTGTCGGAGATCGCGGCAGAGACAAACATGGAGACCGGTCTCTGCACAAAATATATTGCCAATCTGATCACTCTGGGGATCGTCCGAAGAGAGACTCCGGTGACGAATCTTCAGACGAAGAGGCCCATCTATCAGCTGGATGACCAGTTCTTCCGATTCTGGTATACATTTATTCCGCGTAATATGTCCGCGATCGTTTCAGGACGGATCCGGACGACCTATGATGCGGCAGTTGGAGAATATCTTTCGGATTACATGGGACTTACTTTTGAACGGATGTGCCGGGATTATATTCTGTATTACGACGAGCGGCTGCCGTTCGCGGTCGGCGCGGTGGGGCAATGGTGGGGCGGACATCCGCAGACGCATAGGCAGGCCCAGATCGATGTAGTAGTGACGGCAGCGGACGGGGGCTGCGGGATCGTTGGTTCCTGCAAGTTCAAAAACAGGCTTGTTTCCGAGGAGGAGCTGAATCTGCTTGAGGATTACGCGAAAGCCATGGGAGCATTCACGAAAAACTATTATTATCTGTTTTCAAAAAGCGGCTTCACGGAGCTGCTTAAGAAACGGGCCGGAGAAACCGGGGTGAGGCTGGTTCCATTGAATGAAATGTATGACTGATACCTGCTTCACTGCTGTTTCCGGCTGCGCTCTTTTGTATTTCCATGCAAAAAATGCGCCAGTGACGCATTTTTTGTATTTCCATGCAAAAACGCGCCAGTGACGCGTTCTTTGTATTTCCATGCAAAAAGTACAAACAAGCGATATGACATGATATACAAGCGAACAACAAGAATATATTGCAGTAAATCGTGCAATGACTATAATGGAAACTGTTAGAACATTGACGGAGGAGGATTTTCATTATGGAAAAGAAGCCCATCACTACATTCCTGAAGGTTATGTCGATCATCATTCTGATCCAGAGCGTCCTTGGGGTGCTGCTCAATGGATTTGCCGCCTTTCTGGCGCCGGTCGTGGAAACGGCCGGAGGCATGGCCATCACTCCCTTAACGTGGATATCCCTGGCGGTAGCGATCGTCTGCGAGATCATCAATTTTGCTCTTGCGATCATGGCCCTGCAGCATAAAGAGATCGATCTTGTGTATAAGGTATCCATTTTCACGCTTATCGCCCCGGTTGTATTCAGCGCCGTTACTGCAGGCGGCGTCAGCGAATATTTTTCGATCATTGCCGGCGCGATGATACCGGCTCTGTTCTGTTACTCTGTGTTCCAGCAGAATAAGATCGATCAGGCGCAGTAAAATTAAGAAGCAAAAGGAGTTAACGAAAACGTCTGTCATGAAAAAACTATATTATAAAGCAACAGCAGTTGTATTATGTCTGATTCTGGTGTTTGGATCAAGCGCCTGCGGGAGAAGGGGAAATACCCAGGAGACCGCAGGCGGGGCTTCTCAGACGGAATCAGCGGGGGCCGCGGGAGCCGGCTCTGAAAGCGGCGCGGCGGAAACCGGCGCAGAAAGCGATGCTGTGGAGAACGGCGCAGAAAGCGCGGCGGAAACCGTCTCCGGGGAAGCGGCTGCGGACCGCGCCCCGGCGGTGGTAACGATCTATTCCACCAACGATATCCACGGCAACGTGGCGGAAAGCCCTGACGATGGAATGATCGGGCTGCCGCAGGTGGCGGGCATAGCGGCATCCACGGAGAACTCTATTCTTCTGGACGCCGGAGACGCTACGCAGGGAGCCAGCTTCGCCACCGTCGGCAGCGGCGCCTATGTGATCGACGTCATGAATGCCGCCGGCTACGCGGCTATGGCGGCGGGCAACCACGAGTTTGACTACGGGGCGGACGCGCTTCTGGCCAACGCGCGGAAAGCGCAGTTTCCCATTCTTTCCGCCAACACCTTAAAGGACGGAGAACCTTTGCTGGACAGTCACGTTATTGTTGAGACGGCGGGATACAGGATCGGCATCATAGGTCTCACCACCGTGTCGACGGCGACATCAACCAATCCGGAAAAGCTTCAGGGCATTGCCTTTAAAAATGAGATCGAGACCGCCAAAGGCGAGATCGGGGAGATCGCGGACAGCGTGGACGCGATCGTTTTGGTGACCCATCTCGGCGATAACGCCCTTGCCGCGGATGTTACTTCTGAGCAGCTTCTTAAGGGGCTCTCCTCGGAAGAACTTGCGAAGGTAGCCGCCGTCGTAGACGGCCACAGCCATACGATCGAGCAGACGACAGTCGGTTCTGTCCCCATCGTTCAGACCGGAACCCGGAATACAGGACTGGGCGTCGTCGCTGTTTCCTTCGACGGCAAAGGCAGTTTTACGGCAGAGGGTGAAGTCTGGGACTATGAGAGGGCTTCCTCCTATGCGCTGAATGAGGACGGCGAGGCCGCGAAAGCCGCGGTTACGGCTGCCTATGACGAAAGCATTATCGAGATCGATCCGATCCTGGCCGAGGAGGTGGCCCTTACCGGCGCTCCCATCTGGGGCGGATACATTTACTATGATTACGCGGAGCCGAGGATCGTGGAAACCACCATGGGCGATCTGGTGACGGACGCCTTCCGGTATTACGGTCAGATATTTGCTGACAATAACAAGATAACCGCTCCGGTGATCGGCGTGGAGAACGGCGGCGGGATCAGCGCGACCCTTCCTTACGGAAATGTGACGCGGGGAGATATCTTAAACGCCTTCAACCATGGCAACACGGTGGATGTGATCCGGGTATATCCTTCCCAGCTCTATACGGCGCTGGAGCTCGGCCTTTCGATGACCGGACAGGACGAGACGGGGCTTCTGGTCCGCGAAAGGCCATCTGGCAGCTTCCTGCAGGTGTCTGGGATTACCTACACATATGATCCGGCGGGCGAAGCGGGGAATAAGGTGGTCTCCGTCGTCCTTGACGACGGTACCGGGCTTTCCAGAGACGACGAGGAGACGGATCTTTTCGTGGTCACCAACAATTATGTGACGACCTTTGACGGCTTTAACTCCACGATGAAATTCGGCGAGCTGGGCGGCGAGGACGCCATTGTCATGGATTATATCCTCCATCTGACCAACGACGGAGCGGATACCCTGACCATCGACCGGCCGGCGGGAAGGATCATAGTGGCCGGGGATAAGTCCCCGGAGACGTATGATGTGGTGATCCCTGTCCGGACTCCGGACGGCAGCGAGTACGATTTCGCGGGGACGGAGTTTGAGATCGTGATCGACAACGAGGCTCCGGAGAAAGTGACCTGCGGGGCGGACGGACTGCATCTGACCGTTTCGAAGGGCGCCCATACCTTCTATCTTACGGAATCCTCAGACGCTGTGCCGGTTTATACGAACAACTATTCCGGCTCCGGCACTGTCACGACTGCCGACGGATATTATCATTTTTACTTTACGGTGGATCCGGAGACTCTGAAATAGATTCGCTGGTACAAATCGCTTTTGAAGGGATAAATAAGTAAACAGATGAAGACGAATAAGTTATGGAACAGGCGGCTGACCGCGCTTTTGCTGGCGGCAGCCATGACTGTGGTAATGCTCCCTGGCTGCGGAAGCAGAGCGCCGGATTATACTTCGGGAACGCCCTGGCTTGATTCCAATATCGACGGCAACGTGACGCCGGATACAGAGGTAAACCTGAAGGACGACTTTTATCTGGCTGTCAATAAGGAAGAGATCATGGCGCTTACCTATGAGCCGGGCAGCATGATCGGAACAGCCATGGACGAGACCGAGAAGCTCGTAGAAGACAACATGATGGCCCTGATCACCGACGAGAGCTTTACCAGCCGGGAGGCGGAGCAGCTGCGTGCCTACTATCACGCGCTGGACGACTGGGAGACGAGGGAGCCTCTGGCGAAGGAACTGCTGCGGGAGAATCTTGACATGATCGGCAATATGACGACCATGAAGGATTATTATGACGCGGTTCATGTATGGTGGAGTACGCATTCCCTGGCTGCGTGGGGGCTGCTGACGTTTGGCGTGGATGTCGCTCTGGATGATCCCACCACCTACATCGGAGGGATAAACGGTCCTTCCCTCATATTGGAGGATGCCGCCGAGTATGAGGAGCGCACAGAGTCCGGCGAGATCGCTTATGAGGTAAACAAGCAGATTTATGAGTACGGCTGTGAGATTATGGGTTTTGACAGAGAAGAGGCGGATCAGGAGTTTGACCGGATGATCACTTTCGAGGCGAAGATTGCGGAGCATACCCTGACGCAGGAGGAGATGATGGGGGCGGATGCCGTCGCGAAGCTGAACAACTATATCACTGTTGACGAGCTGGTTCAGATGCTGGGTGAAAGCTATGATCTGAAAGCAGAGCTGGAGGACAACGGCTATTTTCCGGAGCGGCTTATGAATTACATGCCGGATCAGATCGAATTCATCGCGGAACTGCTGGGCGATGAGTCGAATCTGGAGGATATCAAGAACTGGATGAAGGTCCGTTGCCTGATCGACAGCACCGGCGACCTGAGCAGGGAGGCCATGATCCATGTAAAAGAGATCGCGCAGGAGATCATGGGCACCGAGGACATCAGAGAATATGATAGAATGCTGCTTTCTCAGGTTGATCAGGATCTGGGCACATTTATGCAGCAGGCGTACGTGGAGCGGTACGCTTCGCCGGAGATGAAGGAGCAGATCACGGAACTCTGTAAGGACGTTATCGCCGAATACCGCCTGATGCTTCAGGAGGAAGACTGGCTCAGCCAGGAAATGAAGGATAAGGCGGTGGAGAAGCTGGACGCCGTCACCATCAACGCCGTATATCCGGATAAATGGGAGGATTACAGCGGGCTGGACGTGACCGGGATGAATTATTATGAAGCTTTGCAGGAGATCAGTAAGTTTGAGCTCCGGAAGGCCTGCTCCATGCTGAATCATAAGGTGGATCCGGAGATCTGGCTGGAAGACCCTCTTGAGGCCAATGCTTTCTACAATCCGCTCAATAATTCCATCACGATCCTGTTGGGGATCCTGGGCGAGGAGACCTATACCACGGATATGAGCAGAGAAGAGATTTACGGAAGGATCGGCGCCGTCATCGGCCATGAGATCTCCCACGCGTTTGACAGCACGGGCCGTCAGTTTGACAAGGACGGCAATATGATCGACTGGTGGCCGGAAGCGGACAGCGGGGCTTTCGAGGAAAGGGTCGAAAAGGTACGGACTTTCTATGACCGGATCGCCGTCTACGGAGATAAATATCTGGCCGGGGCCAAGCTGGACGGCGAGGCGACGGCGGACATTGCCGGTCTCCAGTGTATGCTGCGGCTGGCGGAAAAGGAAGATAGTTTTGATTACGATACCATGTTCCGTTCCTACGCGGCGCTCTGGTGCGGCAAACAGACGCCCTACGCGACGGAATACCGGTATATCTATGATCCTCACCCGCCGGAATACCTGCGGGTCAATGTAACGCTTCAGCAGTTTGACGAATTTCTGGAGACCTACGGTATCCAGGAAGGCGATGGGATGTATCTCGCGCCGGAGGACCGGATCAAAGTCTGGTAACGGCGGAAAAAGGAGGAAATAAGACACCTATGCAAAAGAAAAGCGGCGCTTTCCGCCACTGGGTCCAGGCGGCGTGGTTCGCCCTGACCAACGGCTACGCGGCCGGTTATCTTCAGGGGAAGATCTTCACCGGAAAGACCAAGACGGTCTGCGTGCCCGGGCTCAACTGCTATTCCTGTCCCGGCGCCCTGTACGCCTGTCCCATCGGTTCTCTGCAGGCCGTGCTGGACAGCGGTTCCTTTAAGCTGTCCTGCTACGTGTTCGGCATGCTGATGGCGTTCGGCACGTTTCTGGGACGGTTTATCTGCGGCTGGCTGTGCCCGTTCGGGTTTGTGCAGGATATGCTGAACAAGATCCCCCTTAAGAAGAAGGCGAAGAACATGCCGGGCGATAAGTACCTCCGGTACCTGAAATACGTGGTTCTGGCGCTGTTCGTCATCATCCTTCCGTATTTCGTGAAGGGAGATCTGGCCGGGACTCCCTGGTTCTGCAAATGGATCTGTCCCAGCGGAACGCTTCTGGGAGGGATCCCTCTGGCGCTCGGCAACGAGGGGATCCGAAGCGCCGCCGGCATTCTGTTCCGATGGAAGCTGTGGGTCCTGATCGTGATCCTCTGGCTGTCCGTCAGGTACAGCAGGCCATTCTGCAAATATCTGTGTCCCCTGGGGGCGCTTTACGGCATTTTCAATCCCGTTTCCTTCTACAGGCTGAAGGTGGACGAAACGGCCTGCGTAAAATGCGGCGGGTGCCGGAAGGTCTGCCCCATGGACGTGAAGACATGGGAGACGCCCAACAGCATGGAGTGCATCCGCTGCGGCAGGTGCGTGGACGCGTGCCCTAAGGGGGCCATCACCACATCGGCGGGGGAGCTTTTCGGGAAGAAGAGCAGACTGGAGGAAGCGAAATGAGCCGGAATCTGAGTGAGAAACAAAAAGTCATGATCCGTTTAGGACTGATCGCGCTGTCCGCTGTGCTGATCGTATTGGGAGTCATGCAGGGAGAGCCGGCTGCCGTATTTAACAAGGCGGCCAACATCTGTCTGGAATGTATCGGGATCGGATAATGGATCGCGGTGAGAGGAGGGTCGGTCATGGGATCAGCGGTTGAAAAAGAGAAGCGGCCGTCTGTCGGACTGGCGGACAGGATCGCCTGCGTCATCGGCGGCGTGACGGCCGCCGCCTGTCTTGCTGTCATCATTCATGCTGTCTGCAGCTATCTGCCGTTTCTTCTGGATATCGGGGGAAGCCAGCCGGGGGCCTGGGGCGGGGCGCTGCTCCAGATACCGGTCGTGTTCGCGGCGCTGCTTCTGCTTACGTTTTCCGTCAGCGGGTTTCGGAACGGTCTGAAGGGAGACAGAGCGGTGACGTATTTCCGCGAGTCGCTTCTGGTGTTTCTTGTGCTGCTGGTAAGTTTTATCCTTAACATAGGGAATTTTTTCGTGGCGTCCCTGCTGAAAGAGGGGCTGGCGTCGGAGATCTCCCTGACGATGCTTTACATTTTCCTGGAAGCCGTTCTGGTGATGTTTCCGGCTGTCGGGATAACCATGTTTTTGTTTATCTTCTGCTCTAGCCGGGTAGAGACAGGCCAGAAGACAGGTTCCATGAGAGAGTTTTTCCTGTCCCTGAAGGGGCACGCCAAATGGGCCGTATTTCTGGTGCTCAGCGTGACGTTTATCTTCTCGGGGCAGCACTCCAGCGTCGGGATCCATGTCGATGCGTTTACCGATTTTCAGGCGGCGGATCTGGACGGCAATCCGGCGGACCAGACGATCTTCGCGGATCACGATCTGACGCTTGTCAATGTCTGGGCCACCTTCTGCGGGCCGTGCAGGGCGGAAATGCCGGATCTGGCGGAGCTGCATGAGGAGTACCGGGACCGGGGCTTCCAGGTGGTGGGAATCTGCGGGGATATCGCGGACGCGTCCACCGGGCAGCTGCGGCAGAGCGAATATGAGGACGCTTTGAAGATTGTTAAAGAAACGCACGCGAACGCCTATCTGAACCTGAATCCCGCAGGCGGTCTGCTGACCGGGTTCATCCGCGACCATGTGCAGGCCTATCCCACGTCCTTATTCGTGGACAGCGCCGGGAACCAGGTAGGCGACATGATCATCGGTTCCCGGGATAAGGCCGCATGGAAGGCGGAGATCGAAAGGCGGCTTGATATGACAGCCCGCGGCGAGCGGTAGGGAAAAGGCAGAATAACTGTTGTCTGAGGCGGTCTGATTACGGACTCCTGCAGGAGCGTATCTATTCTTTCGCGCTCTCCTGCAGGAGTATTTTTTTGACCTGCGTATATTTCTTTTCCGGAACCGGGAGCTGCGTCCCGTCGGATAAGGTCACGAAGAACCGGCGGATCTTGCGCACATGGGCCGGATTGAGCAGGTACCCGGCGTGGGCGCGCAGAAAAAGTCCAGGGTATTTCCGTTCGAATTCGTGCAGCGTTTCGTTGATCGTCAGCGTATCATCTGTCATATGGATCCGCAGCTTTGCGGCGCGCTTGACGGTCTCGATATATAAGATCTGGTCCGCCGCGACGCGGTGTACGCTTAAGTCGGACGCCTTTACGGTCACGAAGCGGTCCGGCTTTGCGGGAGGCTGCGGCGGCAGCGTCATGTCTTCATAGTGAACGGGATAGATCGTGTCCCGGTTGTCGTATTTCCACAGATTGCTGATGTGCAGCATAACGATCTCGGGCCGGTATTCCCAGCCGGAAACGGTCTTCACCCGCCTTTCCCGCCATGTATAGTGCAGCAGCTGGTCGTGCGGAACGATATTGCCGCTGGGATAATGGGTGAAAACGTCGTAATGCAGGATGATCTCCTTCACATGGGTGTGGGGAGAGACGCACAGGGCCGTGATATTGCCCATGGTGAAGGTCAGGGTATGCTTTTCCCTGCTCCAGGTCTGTATCAGGGTATCCTTTCCCTGGATCCGCTGCCGTTCGGCGGGGCCGAGCCACAGGACGTCGTCGCTGATATACTCAAAGAACGGCTCCAGATTGTTCTTGTAATATTCCGTTATGATGAAAATGGAGCGGCGGATCAGATCGTCTGTCTTCATGCAATCCCTCCGGGCCGGGATATCCCGGACATTTTTTGTATTTCCATGCAAGAAAGGCGCCAGTGACGCCTTGTTTGTATTATATGGTATAATAACAGCAAAGACAAGCGGTTTTCGCCAACCTTTTTCCATCCCCGGCGTCTATATGAGTGAAAGCTTTCAAACGGCTGCAAGGAGGTATGAACAGGTGCTCAGACAGGAAGCGGAGAGGATCATCACGGAATATTTAAGCCCGATCTTCGGCTTTGCCTTAAAGCGCTGCGGCAACGTCCACGACGCGGAGGATCTGTCGCAGGAGATCGCGGCCCGGGCGTTTCGGGCGCTTCTTCTTCGGGACGACATCGAGGACGCGCGCAAATTTATCTGGACCATCGCCCACAACACGCTGAACAGCTATTACCGGGAGACGTCCCGGGGGATCGTGGGCGTTCCGCTGGAGGAAGCGGCCGAGGCGGTTTCCGATCCGGGAGCGGGGCCGGAAGGAGCGCTGGAAGCGGAGGAGGAGAGAGAAACCATCCGGCGGCTGCAGGGAGAGATCGCGTATCTGTCAGGGCTGCAGCGGCGGATCGTCATCGCGTATTATTTCGAGAACCGAAAGCAGGCGGATATCGCCCGCGAACTGGGGCTTCCTCTCGGAACGGTCAAATGGCATCTGTTCGAAGCAAAAAAGGAATTGAAAAGAGGAATGGACAAAATGAGACAACCAGGCGAATTGAAATTTAATCCGATCCGTTTTCATTCGATCGGAATGAACGGGAAAAGCGGTACGAAGTCTTTGGACGAGTTCTTCCGTTCCGCGTTGTCGCAGAATATCTGCTACTGCGTCCGGGAGACGGCGAAGACCGTAAGCGGGATCGCCGACGATCTGGGCGTTTCCCCGGTCTATGTGGAGACCGAGATCGAGTTTCTGGAGAAATACGGGTTCCTTTTGGAGAAGAACGGACGATATATCGTGAATTTCCTGATCAGCGAGCCCACGGCGGAGCTTCTGACCATGCAGGACCGGATGTATAAGAAGGCGGCGGAGCTGTTCGCCAACGAACTGTATGACGAGCTGACCGGCAGCGGAATTCTGGACGACCCGGGGATCCTCTGCCGGCAGACGGACGGGCCGGCCGTGCCTGCGGATAACGCCCGGGCGGATCACAATTTCCTTCTGTGGACGCTGATCCCGTTCATCGCGGCCTGGTCCGGGGAGGAACTGACGGACAGGAAGATCTCCTTTGAGGAGGCGGCGACGATCCGGGCGGACGGCGGCCGCAATATCGTCCTCGCGACGGTTGTTCCCGACGATCTGAGGCTGCCGGATGATTATGTCTATATGAACGGCTGGTGCGGTCCCATGTGGAGCGCGGACGGTCCCGGCGGACGGATGCTCTGGCAGGTGGACAGCGAGTGGTCCGACCGGAAGGAGGAAGGCCGGCTGATGCATGTCAGCGAGGACGCGCTGCGCGTGATCGCCCTGTACGACCGGGAGAGGAAGGAGCGTCTTTCCCGGGACGAATACGCGTGGCTGGCGGAGCAGGGCTGCGTGAAGACCTGCGGCGACTATGACGGTTCGTTTGAGGCGGCGTGGCAGATCGTGGTACTGGAAAACAGGGATATTCAGGCGCGTCTGATCGAGATCGGGGACCGGATCAAGAGAAAATATCAGGCGGAGTTTGAGGCGCTGAAAGCGCCCTACGTCAAAGCCTGGCTGGACATGGTTCCGGCGCATCTAAAGAAGGTCGGCGCCTATGAGATGCAGTTTATCTTCTGTTCGGACGGGTGGTTTCTGCTTCACTGCGTCGCGGCGCTTTTGCGGAACGGGAAGCTGAAGCTGCCGACGCAGGGACAGAGGAAGGCGCTGACGACGGTGCTGGGCTTTGGCCGGGACAGGCGCAGGGGGTAATTGTGTTTGATCTGCCTGCGGGCGGAACAGAAGATTTGCGCGTGCCAATATAATTTCACTGTTTATTTTTTCCGGATCCTGTATTATTATAAAGGCGTATTCGGATAACAGAAAGAGGAATCTCATATGAAATTATTGATCGTGCGGCACGGCGACCCGGATTATTCCATCGATTCACTGACGGAACGGGGCTGGGTGGAAGCGGAATATCTGTCGGAACGGCTGTCGAAGTTAAATGTGGCGGCCTTCTACGTATCGCCCCTGGGACGGGCGAAGGACACGGCGTCATTGACGCTCAAGAAAATGAACCGGACGGCGGAGGAATGCCCATGGCTCCGGGAATTCGCGGTCCCGGTCAGGAGACCGGACCAGAAGGGGCCGGAGCCGTCGGCGGTTCCCTGGGATTGGCTGCCTCAGGATTGGACCGCGGATGGGCGCTTCTATGAGGAAGCTCACTGGTTTGAGCGGGATGTGTTCGAAGAGGCGGGGATGAAGCGGGAGTACGACCGGGTCACGGAGAATTTCGACCGCCTGCTGGCCCGCCACGGATACGAGAGGGACGGGCGCGTCTACCGCGCGGTACGGCCGAATAACGATACGATCGTGCTGTTCTGTCATTTCGGCGTAGAATGCGTGCTGCTGTCCCATCTGCTGGGAGTTTCGCCGATGGTCCTGTGGCACGGGATCTGCGCGGCCCCCACGTCTGTGACGACGGTGATTACCGAAGAGAGGCGGCCGGGCATCGCGATTTTCAGGGCGAGCGCCGTCGGGGACATTTCCCACCTGTACGTTCACGGGATGGAGCCGGCCTTCGCGGCCCGGTTCTGCGAGTGTTATGGAAATGAAGGGGAGCGGCACGACTGAGAGGCGGCAATAAAGGAGAGCGGCACGACTGAGAGGAGACGCGATGAGTTTATACCAGGATATCGAAAATTACAAACCGTTCAACGAGCAGGAAGCCTGCGACAAAGCCCTGATGCTTGATTATATTCAGAAGTGTCCGGATTATCTGAACCGTACCAATCAGATCGGCCATTTCACCGCGTCGGTCTGGACGGTGAATCCGGCGCGCACGAAGACGCTGATGGTCTATCATAAGATCTACGATTCCTGGGCCTGGATCGGCGGCCACGCGGACGGCGACGGCGACCTTCGGGCGGTGGCGCTGCGGGAGCT
>CANQGA010000092.1 GCA_947600145.1 uncultured Lachnospiraceae bacterium
GAGAATGGGTATGCGGACGGCGGATACACAGATGACGGCGGGGCCTCGGTGCCGGAGAAGGCGCCTTATCTGTGGGACGTCCATACGACCCAGGAGCTGATGGCCGCGGATTATCTGATGTACCGCGTAAACTGCGGGGCCGCGGAAGACGCCGGCGGCGAGACGGGCCTTTATCAGACGGCGGCCGACCAGCCTTTCGGGGCGGACGCCGGAACCGGGAAGCAGTGGGGCTACCGTCCCGCGGATTATATGGAGGCTGTGGAGGACGACACCGGAGAGGATCTGACCCGGTACCGATGGGAGATCGGGGAAGGCGCCGAGTATGACGCGGAGCAGACCGGCTTCTATTATGATTTCGAAGTTCCGGGCGGCACCTACGAGGTCACGCTGGGCTTCTATAATCCGTTCAGCGCCCGGACCGTCACGGCGGTGGCGGAGGACCAGACAGTGATGGAGGATCAGAAGATTCTCAAGTATAAATTGACGGAGAATGTGTTCTATACCACGGTCACCGACGGGAGCCTGCAGCTGAAGGTCTATAACCCGGACCGGGGCAAGGACGCGATGAAGGATCCGGTCTTAAGCTACATTCTGGTGCGGGCGGTGCCTGAGTATACGGCGGATCTGCTAAAGCAGCTGCTTGAGCAGACGGAGATCCCGGAGAATGTGATCCCGGACCGGCAGACGCCGCGCTACACGGCGGGGAGCTATGAAGCCTTCGCGGAGCAGTACCGGGCAGCCGAAGAACTGGCGCGGAAGGAAGACGCGGCGGAAGAGGAATACCGCACGCAGTATATGGCGCTCAAGGACGCCTATGACGGATTGGAGGAGATCAGCGTGTATGATTCGTTTTTACCGGGAAAGAAATGGACGGACGACGAAGGAAATCTGATCCAGGCCCACGGCGGCCAGGTGCAGCGGCTGACGGTGACGGATCCGGCTACCGGACAGACCTCGGAGAAATGGTGGTGGGTCGGCGAGGATAAGACCAACGGCTCCTCCCGCAGCGGCATCTGCGCGTACAGCTCCGACGACCTTTATAACTGGCATTGCGAGGGGATCGTGATGCGGAACGTGGAGAGCCGGGCCCAGCTGGATGAGGAGGAATATTTCACCAGCCTGTACGCGGATTACACGCCGGAGCAGAAGGACAACGTATTCGCCTGTCTGGACGCGGGGAGCGCGATCATCGAGCGGCCGAAGCTTATTTTCAATGAGAAGACGGGCATGTACGTCCTCTGGTTCCATGCGGACGGCCCGACCGAGACAAGCAATTCCTCCTACGCGGCGGCCTGCGCGGGAGTCGCGGTGAGCGATACGCCCTACGGCCCGTTTAAGTTCATCGACCGGTACCGGCTGAATACCTGCCCGCCGGATCAGGAAGACAAATACCCGGAGAGCAAGGGAATGGCCAGGGATATGAACCTGTTCGTGGATGAGGACGGCACGGCGTACATCATTTATTCCAGCGAGGAGAACCTGACCCTTTACATATCGAAGCTGAACGATGAATACACCTATCTGGCGGTTCCGCCGGAGCAGGCGGTTTACGGAAGGGACTACATCCGGCTGTTCCCGGGAGCCCAGAGAGAGGCCCCGGCCCTGTTCGTGAGGGACGGCGGATATTACCTGATGACTTCCGGATGTACCGGCTGGGCGCCGAACCAGGCCAGATACTACCGGGCGGACTCGGTGCTCGGCGAGTGGGAGAACTGCGGCGATCCCTGCGTGGGGGATGATAACCATACGACCTTCGAGTCGCAGAGCACCTGCATCTTTAAGGCCGGGGATGATTACATCTATATGGGCGACCGGTGGAACAGCGAAGATCTGAAGAACTCCCGGTATATCTGGCTTCCGATAGAGTTCGACGAAGAGGGAAATATGAGCATCTCCTATACGGATGAATGGAAGCTGCCGTGAGCGGAGAGGTGCATGATGCGGAAGAACGGAAGCAGGCCCGGCGCGGCCGAAAGCGCGGTCCGGGCATACGGCGAATAAAGGAAAGGCATGGACTCGATATGAGAAACGATGAGAGAGTTGGATGGAAGAGAGCGGCGGTGACCCTGGCCGCGGCTGTGCTGTCTGTGGGCGTCGGTACTCTGGCCCCTGCCATGACGGCGGGAGCAACCGGGATTGAGTCTGAGGATGTGGTCGACGGACTTCTGGATGTGATCCACGACACGGAGACCTACGAGGACTATCTGGCGGCCCATGACGGGGCGGCGTATCCGGACGCGGAGATCACTGTAAACGGCGCGGATTATAAGGAAGCTTCCGAAGGCTTCACTGCCGACGCGGACGGGCTGAATACACTGGAGGACGGCAGCGTCACCTATGAGGTGGATGTGCAGGAAGCCGGCTTCTATAACATTTTCCTGAACTATTATCCCACCGAGGGCAAGAATAACGCCATCGAGCGCGAGCTTTACATCAACGGGGAGATCCCCTTCGAGAACGCCCAGTATCTGGAATTCACCCGGATCTGGGAGGACGCGGAGGAGATCCGCCGGGATTCCCGCGATAACGACGTGCGGCCCAAGCAGAAGGAGGCGGGGCAGTGGATGTCCGCTTATCTGGCGGACAGCGACGGCTACTATCAGGATTCCTTCAGGTTCTATTTCGATAAGGGCATCAATACGGTCACCCTGGTGTCCACCAAGGAGCCGATGAAGATCGGAAGCATCGTTTTAAAGCAGGAAGAGACGCTGCCGACCTACGCCGAGTATCTGGCGGAGCACAGCGAAGCGGCCCAGGTGCGGACGGAGGAAGCGATCAAGATCCAGGGCGAGGACGTGCTTTACAAGTCCGACTCCACGCTGTATCCCATCGCGGACCGCACCTCGCCTTTATCGGAGCCGTACAGTCCCAGCAAGACCAGGCTGAACGTGATCGGCGGTTCCAACTGGAAGCAGGTGGGACAGTGGCTGACCTGGGAGATCGAGGCTCCCTACGACGGAATGTATGAGATCGCACTGCGCTACCGTCAGAACATCAATACCGGCGTCACCGTGGTGCGTTCGGTCCTGCTGGACGGAGAGCTTCCCTTTGAGGAGGCCAGGGAGTGCAAATTCTATTATAACAATGACTGGCAGGTCGTCCCCCTGGGGATCGAGGACGGGGAACCGTTCCAGTTCTATCTGACGGCCGGTACCCACACGCTGCAGATGAAGGTCAGCCTGGGCGAGGAGATGTCGGAGATCATCCGCAGGACGGATGTGTGTATCTCGGAGCTGAACCGGGCCTACCGGCAGCTTCTGATGGTGATCGGCAGTTCGCCGGATACCATGCGCGACTACCAGCTGACCGCCAGGACGCCGGAGGCGCTTCAGATCCTGAAAGAGCAGTATGAAAATATCAGCGAGATCCGCCGGATGGTGGATGATTATATGAAAGGAACGGCCAGCAGTTCCACAGCCACGGTGGATAATCTGGTCAACCAGTTGCAGAGGATGACCGAGGATCCCAGGACCATCGCAAGACAGTGGTCCGCCTTCAAGGACAATATCGTATCCCTGGGTTCCTGGCAGCTGTCCATGAAGGAACAGCCTCTGGAGATCGATTATCTCCTGCTCGGGCAGCCCGGCATGAAGCTTCCGAAGGCGGAAGCCGGCTTCCTTCAGAAAGCGGTCCATGAGATCAAACAGTTCGCGGCCAGCTTCGTGGAGGACTACGACAGCATCGGCGAGGTCTATGAGGGCGAGGCCCTTCAGGTCTGGATCCTGGCCGACGGCAGCAATGTCACCAGTATGACCGGCGGCGGCCGCGATCAGGCCACGGTCATCAAGGATCTGGTGGACAACTACTTCGTGCCGGAGGAGAACATTCCGGTCAATGTCAAGCTGGTCAATAAGGACGTGCTTCTGTCGGCGACCCTGGCCGGCGAGGGCCCGGACGTGGCCCTGAACGTGGCCGGCGTGGAGCCTGTCAATTACGCGCTCCGCAACGCGGTCGTCGACCTGACCCAGTTTGAGGATTTCGACGAGGTGCGGGGATGGTTCCACGACGAGGCCCTGACCCAGTTTACCTTTAACGGCGGCGTCTACGCGCTGCCCCAGACCATGTCCTTCCACGTGATGTTCTACCGGGCGGATATCTTAAAGGATCTCGGCATCGAGATCCCCAGGACCTGGGATGATTTCTACGAAGCCCTGGCGGTGATCCAGAAGAACAACATGAACATCGGGATCACCCCGGACTACACGACGTTTGCGATGTTCCTCTATCAGCACGGAGGACAGTATTACTCCGATGATTCCAGGAAGAGCGGCCTGGAGACGGAGGAGGCCATCGACGCCTTCAAGCAGTGGTCCGGCAATTACGTCAATTACCGGATGCCGGTCACCTTCGATTTCGCCAACCGGTTCCGGACCGGCGAGATGCCGCTGTCCATCGGAGACTACACGCAGTACAACTACCTGTCCGTGTTCGCTCCCGAGATCCGCGGCCTGTGGGGCTTTACCGTGGTGCCGGGCTACGAGCGGGAGGACGGCACCCTGGATCACAGCGTGTCCACCTGGGAGACCGGAGCCATCATCATGGAGACCAGCGACCAGAAAGAAGAGGCATGGAAGTTCCTCAAATGGTGGATGAGCGCGGATACCCAGTCCAGCTACGGCAATGAGATCGAGAACGTCCTGGGCGTCTCCGGACGTGTGGCTACCGCCAATATGGAGGCCCTGGCGAATCTTCCCTGGTCCAACCGGGATTACCGGCAGCTGACCGCGGAGCTTCAGTGGGTGAAGTCGATCCCGCAGGTTCCGGGCGGCTACTACACCGAGCGCAACATCAAGAACGCGTTCTACACGGTATACAACAACAACGAGGATCCCAGGGAGACCCTGCAGGATACCGTGAAGACCATCAACACAGAGATCGACGCCAAGCGGAAGGAATTCGGCCTGCCGCTGGCGGGCGAATAGCAGAAAGGAGGCAGAACCGCTATGAAAGAGAATCAAAAACTGTTTCCCATGCTGCGGGACTACGGAAAGATCAAGGCGAAGCTTCTGTGGAAGAACATTAAGAAGAACAAGACCTCGTATCTGTTCATTGCCCCTTACTGCATCCTGTTTCTGATGTTTTACCTGGTGCCGGTGCTGGTGTCCATGGGACTGAGCTTCACCTATTTCAACGTCCTGGAGCCGCCCCGGTTCGTGGGCTGGAAGAACTACATCGACCTGTTCTTCGCCGATGAGATCTTCTTAAAGGCTGTGAAGAACACCTTCCTCTTCGCGGTGATCACGGGCCCCATCGGATATTTCCTGGCCCTGTTCATCGCCTGGATGATCAACGACATCAAGAATTCCAAGATCCGCGCGTTCATGACCCTGATCTTCTACGCGCCCACGATCTCGGGCCAGGCGTACGTCGTCTGGAAATACATTTTCTCCAGCGACACCTACGGTCTGGCCAACGGCTGGCTGATGAAGCTGGGCGCCATTTACGGGCCGATCCTGTGGTTCGAGGATGAGAAATACATCATGCCGATCCTGATCGTCGTGGTCCTGTGGATGAGCATGGGCACCGGCTTCCTTTCCTTCATCGCCGGTCTGCAGAACGTGGACCGCTCCCTCTACGAGGCGGGCTACATGGACGGCATCAAGAACCGGTTCCAGGAGCTGTGGTACATTACGCTGCCTTCCATGAAGGAGCAGCTGATGTTCGGCGCGGTCATGACGATCACCAGCTCCTTCGCGATCCACGACCAGCTGGCGGCCCTCGCGGGCTTCCCCAGCGTCAACTACTCGGCCCACACGGTGGTGTCCCATCTGATCGACTACGGTACGATCCGTTTTGAGATGGGCTACGCCTCCGCCATCGCTACGCTTCTGTTCATGGTTATGATCCTCTGCAACAAGCTGGTTCAGCTCATCTTGGGAAGGATTGGTAAATGACGATGAAGATTTTTCATAAGAAGAGAGCAAAACAGAGCCATTCCAGGGCCGGCGATTTCTTAAGCCTGCTGATCCTGATCTCCATGGGGTGCTTCATGGCGCTGCCGTTAATACTGGCCATCAGCAACTCCTTAAAACCGCTGGAAGAGCTGTTCATATTCCCGCCCAGATTTCTGGTTCGGAATCCTACGCTTAACAATTTCCACGACGTGTTCGTGCTCATGAGCCAGTCGTGGGTGCCGTTTACAAGGTACATATTCAATACGGTGTTCATCACCGTGGTCGGAACCTTCGGCCACCTGATCATCGCCAGCCTCTGCGCCTACGCCCTGGCCAAGCACAACTTCCCGGGACAGAAGGCCATCTTCTGGGTGATCGTGACGGCGCTTATGTTCTCCACCCAGGTAACGGCGATCCCCAACTACCTGATCATGTCGGGGATCGGCTGGCTGGACACCTACCTGTCCCTGATCATTCCGGCCATCGCCAAGCCTCTGGGACTGTTTTTGATGAAGCAGTTCATGGAGCAGATCCCCACCACGCTTCTGGAAGCGGCCCGGATCGACGGAGCCAGCGAGTGGAAGATCTTCTGGGGGATCGCGATGCCTCAGGTGAAACCGGCCTGGCTGACGCTGATCATCTTCTGCTTCCAGGATCTGTGGAACCTGCAGGGCTCCAACTACATTTACAGCGAGCAGCTTAAGACCCTGCCGTACGCGTTAAGCCAGATCTCCGCGGCCGGCATCGCCCGAAGCGGCGCGACGGCGGCGGTGGCGGTCATCATGATGGTGGTGCCGATCACGATCTTCATGATCAGCCAGAGCAACATCATCGAGACCATGGCTTCTTCCGGCATCAAAGAGTAAGGAGGGCGGACAATGAAGAAAACAGTGAAAACCATCGCGGTGTTTGCTTCGGCTCTCTGCCTCCTTGCATCCCGGCCGATGGCGGCGCGGGCGGATATGCCGTATGAGACCTACAACTTCAACTTCTGGGGAGAAGAGGTGCTGCAGCCTCATTCCTACCTGTATTCCGGTTCCATTTCCACGGCGCAGATTGGTTCGGCGCTTCGGTATCCGCAGGATATGTGCATCTTTGAGGACCATATCTATGTGGCGGACACCGGGAATTCCCGGATCCTGATCCTGAACCTGGACGGAAGTACGGCGCGGGAGGTGACGGCGGCGGACGGGGCGGAGGATCTGCTCAACCAGCCCCAGGGCGTGTTTGTCACCGACGCGGGCCATCTGTATGTGGCCGACAGCGGCAACAGCCGGATCGTGGAATACGATGAGGATCTGAATTTTATCCGCGAGATCGGCCGGCCGGAGACCAACCTGATCAGCGCTTCCCAGGCCTACACGCCGGTCCGCCTGGTGGTGGACCATTCCGACCGGATCTACGTGATCGCCTACGGCATCAACATGGGCCTTGTGGAATTTGACAAGGACGGCGTGTTCCAGGGCTTCATGGGAGCCACGGAGGTCAGCGTCAGCACCTTCGAATACATCTGGAAGAATTATTTCTCCACCGAAGCCCAGCAGGCCAGGATGGAGACCATCATCCCCACCGAGTACAGCGATATCTTCGTGGATGATGAGAACTTTATCTACGCGACCATCAGCAACCTGTCGGAGGAAGACCACATGCAGGGAGCCGACATGGTCCGGCGGCTGAATCCGACGGGCACCGACGTGCTCAGGCGGCTCGGCAACAATGATATCACCGGAGACTTAAACGGCCGGTCCTTCTCCACCTTCGTGGATGTGGCGGCCACCGATTACGGATGCTACTTCATCCTGGACAGCGCCGGCGGCAAGATCTTCGCCTACGATTACGACGGCAACTCCCTCTTCGCCTTCGGAAAGAAGGGCATCAAGGAGGGCAATGTCCAGCAGCCGGTGGCGCTGGCGCTGGGAGACGGGCAGGATAAGATCTATGTGCTGGACAATACGCTGGGCAGCATCCTGACCTTTGAGATCACCGACTACGGACGCCATCTTCTGGATGCCTTAAGGCTTAACGATATCGGCGACGCGGAAGGCTCCAACCGGGAATGGCAGGCGGTGATCCAGAGCAACTCCAACAACGAGATGGCCTACATCGGCCTGGGCAAGACCTATCTGGCCGAAGGAAACTACAAGCAGGCCATGGAATATTTCAGGCTGGGCAACAGCCGCAAGTATTACACGAAGGCGTTCTTCTATTACAGGAAGGAGCTGATGGAGGCCAACTTCGGAAAGGCCATGCTGGTGCTTGGACTCGGCATCGTGATCGGCCTGGCAGTCTACTATGTGTTCAGATTCAGAAGATGGGTAGGTGAAGTGAAATGCTTTATGTCGAAACGATAAAATACGGTTTTTATGTGATCACCCATCCCCTGGACGGCTTCTGGGGCATCCGCAGAGAGAACAAGGGGAGTCTGGCGGCGGCGTTTACATTTGTGGTCCTGACGATCCTGACGCTGACCATTGAGAAACAGAACACCGGCTTCCTGTTCAATATGAACCGGCTGTCGGAGCTGAACGTGCTGGTGGATATCTTTACGGTGCTTCTCGTGTATGTGCTCTGGTGCGTGGCCAACTGGTGCACCACTTCCCTGATGGAGGGAAAGGGGCGGATGAAGGATATCCTGATCGCCATCGGCTACGCGCTGCTGCCGATCATCCTGATCCGTCTGCCCATGGTGGTCATGAGCCATATGATCACGGCGGATGAGGGAACCTTCTACTATGTGCTGGGAACCATCAGCTATCTGTGGACGGGGCTCCTGATCTTCACGGGAACCATGACGATCCATCAGTATTCGATCAGCAAGACCATCGTGACCATCGCGATCACCGTCGTGGCCATGGGGATATTGATGTTCATCGGCCTGCTGTTCTTCAACGTGATCCAGCAGATGCTGACGTTTGTGATGACGATTTACCGGGAACTCAGGTTCCGGTAGAAAGGGGGCAGACATGAAGAGGATAAGAAGGACCGGGCTGTTTGTCATGGCCGCTGCACTGCTTCTCGGCGCCGCGCCCCTGAAAGCTTACGCGGCGGACGCGCCGAAGGGCATGGATAAGGTGGCGGAGAACGAATACCTGACCCTTTACTTAAATGATAAGGACACAAGCCTGGCGGTGGTGGACAACGCCACCGGCAAGGTCTGGTACACCAATCCCCAGGACGAGGATCCATTCGCTTCCGCCTTTTACCAGAGGCTTTTAAAGAGCCAGCTGCAGATCCTGTACTACAATGAGAACGTGCAGTCCAGCACCATGGACAACTACAACGACAGTATCCAGGACGAACAGTTTACCATCGAAGAGGCTGAAAACGGCGTGACCATTACCTACACCATCGGCGCCGCGGTGGGCACCATGCTTCTTCCGGACGCGATCTCGGAGGAGCGGTTCCTGTATTATTTCAACCAGATGGATTCCGGCGACCAGAAACGCACCAACCGAAATTACGTGTATGTGGATCTGACCAATCCGACGGGCAGCGACGAGATCGCCGAATACCTGGAGACGTATCCGGGCTTTACGACCAACTTCTACGTACTCCGCGGCGGCGTCCGCGACTACCTGAAGGAGGATATGGAGGAGTACTTCATAAACGCCGGGTACACGGCGGAGGACCTGGAAGCGGATATCCTGGAGAGCGGGATCGGCGAATCGGAGAATTCCGATCCCTGGTTCATCATCCCGATGACTTATCAGCTGGACGGAAGGAACCTGGTGGTGACCATCGATCCGGCCAGCGTAGAGTACAATGAGGCATTCTATCCGGTGCGGATCGACGTGCTTCCCTACTTCGGGGCGACGGCCGCTGACGGCGGTTACCTGTTCGTTCCGGACGGAAGCGGGGCGCTGATCCATACAAACAACGGAAAGACGTCGGTCTCTTCCTACTCGGCCCTGGTCTACGGCCAGGACGAGACGAAGCAGGTACTGACGCAGACCAAATCGGAGATCGATCCCAGCCTGACGATCAAGATGCCGGTCTTCGGCGTGAAGTCAGAGGATCAGGCGCTGTTCGCCGTTATCGAGGACGGCGCGGCGTACGCCAATGTAGCCGCTGATATCGCCGGAAGGACCACCTCCTACAATCAGGTGAACGCGGGCTTCCAGTACCTCCAGTACGGCCAGGCGTCCTTAAGCGAAATGGTAGGCTCCAACGGCTATCAGCTGTACTCCAGCCCGCAGTTTGCGGGAACCTACCGGCTGCGCTACTCCTTCCTGACAGGGGAGAAGGCGGACTACTCCGGTATGGCGGACTGCTACCGGCAGTATCTGGAAGGAAAAGGCGTGCTGACGAAGAGCGATGAGACTGACGTTCCGTTCTTTGCCGAATACATCGGCGCGATCAATAAGTACAAGACGGTCCTGGGCGTGAAATACGACGCGGTAGAGCCGCTGACCACCTTTGCCCAGGGCGAGGAGATCACAAGCCAGCTGAAGGGCCTGGGAGTCGGCAACCAGAAGGTCGTCTTCTCCGGCTGGGCCAACGGCGGTATGCACGGAACGTCGGGCCTTAAGCAGAAGGCCGTGTCATCCCTTAAGAAGGGCGGCGTATCGGCGGAACAGTTCCAGACGGACATGGCTTCCATGGGCGTGGATACCTACATGACGGTGGAAATGCAGTACGTCTACAAGGACAAGATGCTGGACGGCTATTCCACGCTGCAGTACGCGCCGAGCTATTTCGACCATTCGAATATCGAGGTGAACAGCTACTTCTTCGCGGACAACAGCCTGGATGAGAAGCTGGCGGATCTGATCAGTCCCTACTACGCGGATAAGACCGCGGACAGCATCTTAAGCGGCGTCGGCAAATACGGCATCCGCAGGCTGAACCTGGGAAGCGTCAGCAATTACCTCTACTCCGATTTCCTGGAGAGCCGCTATACGGACCGGCAGATGGCCGTGGGGCTCTACCAGCAGAGCTTCGACAAGATGGCCGGCCAGATGGATTCCATGCTGGGAGACAACGGCAACGATTACGTCTGGAAATATACGGACTATATGATCAATGTGCCGCAGAGCTCCAACGGCTACCAGATCCTGGACGAGGATGTGCCGTTCTACGAGATGGTCCTTCACGGATCGATCCCCTACGCGGGCGAGGCCATCAATCTGGCGGACGATTACCGGACCACGCTGCTTAAGAGCGTGGAGTCCGGCGCGGGACTTCATTTCCAGTGGATCTACGGAGATAATTCCCTGGTAAATGAGACCGACTTCGACTATCTGTACTCGGTGCATTACGGCAACTGGATCGACCAGGCCGCAACCGATTACAGGCGGGTGGAGGAAGCCCTGGCGGGTCTGGGAGATCAGAAGATCATATCCCACAGCCGGGACGGCAATGTGACGAAGACGACCTACGAGAACGGAACGGTCGTATACGTGAATTACGGCAAGGATAAGGCCACGGTTGACGGAACAGAGATCGGCGCGCGGGACTTTGCGGCAGTGAAAGCCTCCGCCGGGGAAGGGGAGTGAGGAGATGGACTATTTCAAGAAACGAAACGGTAAATTGAGACTGTCCCTGACCGGCAAGGAAGCGGTCGCGGGAGTGCTGTTCATCCTGCCGTTTTTGATCGGATTCTTCGGGATCTTCCTTCCGCTGATCGTGGAGTCCATCCACTTCAGCTTTACCAACATGGAGGTGTCCTCCACCGGCTATGTGTTAAAGCCGGCGGCCGATAACGGCCTGGAGCATTATTTGCGGGCGCTGACCATCGATCCGGACTTTAACCTGCAGCTTCTGACCAGCATCGGCCAGATGGCGGCGAAGGTGCCGCTGGTGATCATTTTCAGCTTCTTCGCGGCCACGCTGATCAACCAGAAGTTTCACGGCAGGGCCATCGCCAGGAGCGTGTTCTTCTTCCCGGTGATCCTGACCAGCGGCGTGATCATGGGTCTGGAAAATTCCGACCTGCTGCTGCAGACCCTAAGCACCACCGGCGAGAGCGCGGACGATATGGCGTCGTTCCTCAATATGGCCCGGTTCTTAAGCGAGTACACGAACCTGCCGGCCAGCGTGATCGGCTTTCTGTCCGACGCGGTCAACGGCATCTACGATATCGTGGTGGCCAGCGGCGTGCAGATCCTGATCTTCCTGGCGGGACTTCAGTCCATCAGCCCGTCCCTCTACGAGGCGTCCAGCATCGAGGGAGCGACGGCCTGGGAGAATTTCTGGAAGATCACGTTCCCCATGATCAGTTCCATGATCCTGGTGAACAGCGTATATACGATCATCGATCAGTTTACCAATGAGACCAACGAGATGATGACCACCATCCGGGATACGATCTTTGTGGATATCAAGTACGGATACGGCTCGGCGATGGCATGGATCTACTTCATCTGCATCGCCGTGATCCTGATCATCGTGGGCGGACTGATTTCAAGGAAGGTGTTCTATTATGATGAGAGATAAAGAGAAAAAGACGAAGGCATCCGGAAAGAATACCGATTTTGTGAAAAATAAGAAGAAGATCACGCCCGCCCGCATCGGGAGGTTTCTGGTCTCCATTGTCCGCGGCGTGATCATCGTCGGGATCTGCTTCGTGATCCTGCAGCCGCTGTTCGCGAAGCTGTGCGTGTCCTTCATGGCGGAGCGGGATCTGTATGACTCCAGCGTCAAATATATCGCCAAGCATTTCACGCTGGACAATTACAAGATGGCGATCGAGGGCATGGATTACTGGACGGTGCTGATAAGGACCACGGTCCTGTCGGTGGGGATCTCGCTTCTGCAGCTGTGCTCCTGCC
>CANQGA010000093.1 GCA_947600145.1 uncultured Lachnospiraceae bacterium
CTGGTGTACCAGGCCAGGCCGCCGCGATAAGGCTTAAACTCCCCCCGCTCAAAGGAAGAGCAGGCAGGCAGTACGATATCCGCCCACCTGGCAGTATCAGTCAGGAACAGATCCGTGTCGACAAAGAAGTCCAGACTTTCCAGCGCCTTAAACATCCGTCCCGAATCCGGGAACATTCTGGCATTCATACCCAGCGCAAATACGCTCTTCACCGGATACGGCGTGCCTTCCAGGATCTGGCGCGCCAGATCCATGGCCTGCATTTCGCCTTCCATATAATCCCACAGCGGGAATCTTCCCGCGCCGACCGGGGCTTTCACATTCTCAGGTCGTGTTTCGTACAGATATTCCTCTTCCCGTGTCTTGAAACCGCAGGCCACGTGCATATATGTATGGGGCGTCAGAAGCTGGCCGCCCTTCCGGTCGAAATTGCCGGTGATCGCCAGAAGCGCCATCACGGCCCGGTAATTCTGGAAACCGTTCATATGGTGACACAGCGGGGCCGAAGACTCATTGACGCTCATCCGCGGGTTCTCATGGATCATCCGCGCGGCCTTCTCCACCAGTTCATAAGGAACGCCGGTGAGCTCTTCTGTATTAGCTTCATTGAAGCCGGATACATATTCCGCGTATTCCTCAAAACCATACACATACCTGTCAATGTACGGACGGTCGATCCATCCGTTCCTGATCAGCACATGGGCAATGGCATGCGCCAGAGCGCCGTCCGTACCGGTCCTGGGCTGAAGGAACAGATCCGCCAGCTTTTCCACGGCGGGCGTTCTCCTGGTGTCGATGATAATGAACTTCAGTCCTTTCTCTTTGAGTTCCATGGCCTTTCTCGCGCCCATATAGCTGGAATAGAACGGATTAAAGGCCCATCCCAGAAACAGATCGGAATTCTCCCAGTCCGCATCCGCCTGATCGCCTGCGGCCGTCTTCCAGGCCATGAACGCGGCCGTATAGCAGGCGCTGGACTCACAGCCGTAGTTAGGGCTTCCGAACGCATAGGCGAAACGGCGCAGCATCTGACGGTACCATTTGGAATAACCGGAATAGAACGCGACGCTTTCCGCACCGTACGCGCGCTTCGTCTCATTCAGCCTTTCAGCGATTTCGGCGTATGCCGCATCCCAGCTAACCGGCTCAAACTTCCCTTCGCCCCGCTTTCCCACGCGCTTAAGCGGCGTGAGGATCCGGTCTTTGCGATAAATATATTCGCGGTTCGCCATTCCTTTCGTGCACAGCCGTCCGTCGTTTACCGGATGCCCGTCCAGGCCTTCGATCTTGATCACCCTGCCGTCTTTTACATAGGCATTGACTCCGCAATGCATGCCGGGCGAACAGATATCGCACATCGTACGGTGCAGTTCGATGCCCGTGTCCTCCCCCGGAATCTTCGCCTTTATCTTTCTCTCCAATTCTGTCATATCGCCGCCTCCAAATAATCCATAAACTGCCGCTCAAGCCCGTAACGCAGAAGCTGCCCTCTCTGCTGCGGAGTGAACCGGCACGGCTCCCCGCGCAGCATCCGTATCAGATGCGCTTTCAGGATACCCGAGATCCCGTAATTATCCAGAATATTAAATCCCACCGGCTTTCCATCCCTTATCACCGCCTGAAGATAGAAGCCCTTCTCCCGGTTTACATACACATACGTCTCTCCGGTAAGCCGGTTGTCTCCGAGGCCAATAAAATCCATATCCAGAAAATGCGTGATATTATGGAGGATGTTGCCGTCCGCCTCATCCGCGCTGCCGGCCATATTTCTCCCGGCCACTCTTCCCTGCACGCCCGCGTTAGCCCACAGACCGATGATCTGGGTCTGACCCGACTGCAGGTTATTTCCCTGACAGCAGTCTCCGGCCGCGTACACTCCCGGCGCCGAAGTCTCCATCCTCTCATTGACCACAACACCCCTGTCGATCCGGATCTGCGCCCCGTCCAGAATCCCTGTGGAAGCTCTCGTTCCGATGTTCAGCACGAGAAGTTCCGTCTCGATCCGGCTTCCGCCGCCCAGACTGACCGTATAGCCGGCAACGCGCCCGTCTTCATCCACATGTTCTTCCGCCCCTGTAATGGCCTGACCGAACGCTGTGTCGATTCCCAGCTTTATAAGCCTCTCTTCGATCATTTCCGACACCTCCGGATATGCCGCCAAAGCGAAGATGTGGGGGGCCATATCCGCCAGCGTTACATGGATGCCGCGCCTGTTAAGGAGCTCTGCCACTTTGATCCCTACCATGGAGGCACCTACTACCACAGCATCCTTATAGGGCCTCAGTTCCAGCTTTTCCCGCAGCTTTACCGCGTCTTCCACCGTTCTCATGCAATGAGCGTCCTTAAGCCCCGAAAAGGATGGGGGTACAAACGCAGACGCCCCGGTGCTTATCAGGATCTTGTCGTAAAGCATCTCCTTTCCGTCTTCCGTCATAACCGCTTTTCTGGCCGCGTCAACCTTTTTGACGCAGGTTTCCGTCCGAAATACAGCATGGTACTGTTTTCCGATTTCCTTAAGCGTTCCGAACGGAAACAGGCCCTCATAAGGAAGCCTGCCCGCCACGTAATAAGTGGTCAGCATCGGATTATAAGGCGGAAGATCCGTGTCGCTGTAAATATCGATCTCCGCTTCGCAGCCTGTCTCCCGTATTGCCCTGAGCGCATGGTAGCCGGCGCAGCCGAATCCGACAATCGCAAAATGTTCCATTTCTGCGTTCAATCCCCTTCCTGTCTTTCCGCTGTCTGCGCAGAAAGGGATGCCGCGGCATCCCTTTCCCATTTTCCTGCATTTCCATGCGGGAAGAGTGCCGGTGACACTCTTCCCGTATTTCCATGCGAGAAGAGTGCCGGTGACACTCTTCCCGTATTGTCCGCATGTGCCACACGCGGAGTACAAACTCTTATTATTTGGATTTCGCCATCATCTTCTCGCGTACAAACGCGTAAACGATCACGATCACGAAGAAGACTACCATCATCTGCCAGGCGTTCTGAATATCCGAGAAATTCAGGATCGCCGCCATAACATAACCGATCAGCGCGATGGTAGTAAGGACCATAAGCGGCGTCCTTCCCATTTTGAACGTCGTGTTCGCCATCGCCTCAGGATTCTTCTTGTGGATCAGGTAACCGGTAGCGATCGGGAACAGAACGTAGATCAGGCTCAGTCCGTTGCCCAGGCGGGAGATCGTCTCAATGCTCAGCCCGGTCAGGATCGGGATCGCGCCCACCACATAGAAAACGGTCAGCAGCACCACCGGCGTGCCTCTCTTGCTGATATAGGCGGCCTGTTTCGGAAGCCATCCCTCTTCCGCAGCGATCAGAAGCCCCTTCGTGCACCAGGTAAACGTAGCGTTCAGCGTGGACGCCACCGCGAACATACCGCCGCCGACGATAAAGAAAATATACAGCGGCTTCGGGAAGATCGCGGCCGCGACCAGAGAAAGGCTTTCACCTGCCACCTGATCGACCGGCAGAACGCCTGCCGCGACAACGCCGATAAACGCGTAGATGACCGCAACCAGCACCGTACTTCCGATCATTGCTCTCGGCAGGTCCCGGCCGGGATTTTTCATCTCGCCGCCAAGCTCGCTTAAGAATTCCGCGCCGCCGGTGGCAAATGTCAGAAGAGACGCGCCGGTCAGGAAACTGATAAATCCGTTGGGCATCAGCTTCTCAACGCTGTCAAACGCAGTCCAGTTGACCTTCGGAAGGCCGAAAACGATGAACAGGGCCATCGCCGCCACCAGCACGATCACCAGAATATTCTGCAGCTTGGCCGCCATCTCAACACCCAGAACATTCATGATATAGCATAACGTCAGGATTCCGAACGCGACCACCGTCGTGTTGATCCCGGGGATCAGATCACCGGCGTAAGTCGCAAAGGTGATCGCGAACATAGCCAGGACCAGCTGCCCCGCAACCAGAAGCGCCAGATAGAAAAATCCGGTCTTCTTACCGATATAATCACGAACATAAGTGTACATACCGCCTGTCGCCGGTACGGCAGCGCCAAGCACCGCCAGCACCATGTTGGGGCAGATCACCAGAACCGCTGCCAGAAGGAACGCAAGCGGTGTTCCGGCGCCTGTCAGAGCGATGGTAATGCCGGTCAGCGCCATGATACCGGAACCAATGATCTGACCGACGCCGATTCCCATCAGATCCCAAAAACCAAGAACTTTTTTCAAACTTCCCTGTTTGTTTTCTTCCATCTCTTTCTCCTTATCCTGCTATTTCGCATATTTGTCGTACATCTTCGCCAACTGTTCCAGACCCTGCATCAGTGTTTCTCTCGCACAGCCGATATTGAAGCGCATAAAGCCTTCCGCCTGCCCACCGTAATGGCTTCCGTCTCCCAGCGCCACGCCGTATTCCTTCGCAAGAATGTCCGTGATCCCGCCGCTGGTAAGCCCATAGCAGTTCATATCCAGCCACATCAGGAACGTACCCTCATGCTTTGTGACCTGCACTTTCGGCATCCGCTCTGCCATAAACTTTTTCACGATCTCCACGTTGCCCGCCACATAAGCCGCGGCCTCATCCATCCAGGTATCTCCGTATGTATAAGCGGCCTCGATCGCAGTAAACGCCAGATCGCAGGGCCCGAACATCCATCGGGACTCAAAATCCGCCACGATCTTTTTCTTCAGTTCCCCATTGGGAATGATCAGGCAGGACGAGCACATGCCGGCCATGTTGAAGGACTTGCTGATCGCGGTATACACCACCAGCCTGTCATGGATCTGCTCAAATTTACCCATCGTCGTATACGGGCGCGTCAGCGCATAATCCGCATGGACCTCGTCACTGAACAGATACGCGCCGTACTTCGCGCACAGATCCGCGATCTTTTTCAGCTCTTCCTCCGACCAGACGCGTCCGACCGGATTGTGCGGGTTGCAGAAGACCACGCCCCTGACGCCGTTCTTCAGTTCTTCCTCAAACTGCGCGTAATCGATCGTGTAATAATTGTCCTCATGGATCATCGGGCAGTCCACCAGTTCATGACCGCTGTTTTTGATCGCCGCGAAGAACGGATCGTATACCGGCGTGAACGTCAGAACCTTCTCACCCTGCGGGATCAGCAGCTGAAGGTTAAAATAGATCGCCGTAACCACGCCGCTGCTGATGTACATCCAGTCTGTCTCCGCCTTCCAGCCATGGCGGCGCTCCCACCAGCCCTGAATCGCCGTAAAAACATTCTCCCAGGGATCCGCATAGCCGATGATCGGATGATCCAGGCGCTTCTTCATCGCCTCCAGGATCTTGGGTTCCGCGGCAAAGTCCGTATCCGCGATCCAGAACGGCAGAAGGCCGTCCTTCTGTCCGAAGTCGTACTGCACGTTCCATTTAATGCTGCTGGTTCCTCTCCGGTCAACTACTTTGTCAAAATCATACATCCTTAACACCCCTTTCCCTTTGTAACTGCCGCAGCCGATTCCTCCGGCTACAGCTTTGCAACCGCTTCGATCTCCACTTTTGCGCCCTTTGGAAGCCTGGCCACCTCGAAGGCCGCCCTTGCAGGATACGGTTCGTGAAAATATTCCGCGTACACCTCGTTCACTGCCGCAAAGTCATCCATGCTGTCCAGATACACCGTCGTCTTTACCACATGACCCATATCGCTCCCCGCCTCTTTCAGGATCGCCGCGATGTTGTCCAGGGACTGATGTGCCTGGCAGGTAACACAATCCGATGGAAATGCCCCTGTCTCCGGATCGATCGGCAGCTGTCCCGATATATAGAGGACCCCGTCCGCGGCCACTCCCTGGGAATAAGGCCCGATCGCCGCAGGCGCTTCCGATGTATTGACTGCCTGTTTCGTCATAGCCTTTCCTCCTTTCCAAAAAGTATGTTTTCGCCTCACAGCCGTCCTTAAAAAAGAACCGGCAAGATAAAATAATTATCATTTACAATAATAATTTTATCATCTGTAATCAGTCTAACACAAATTTTATCTCTTTGCAATATTTTTTATCACTTCTTTCTTCACAAATTTTATACTGCTATTTTGTGCATTATGCCAGTTGTTGAACCGGGAAAGCTTTGATAGAATGATAAAAAGATTATCACGTTGAGAATTTTATCGAATGGAGAGGGTCACTTTGACAGACAAGGAATTACTGCAGGCATACGTAAATATCGCTCCCTTTCTCGCGCAGGTCTGCGGTCCGGGCAGCGAAGTCGCTATCCACGACGTGGCACACCCGGAGCATTCGCTGATCGCGATCCAGAATAATGTCTCCGGGCGGCAGGTCGGAAGCCCGATCACAGATCTGGCCCAGGATATCATTGACAGGAGCACCTATACCGATTCTGATTATATCGCCAACTATATCGGCCGCAACAAGAATGGTGATTTCCTTTCATCTACCTACTATATTAAGAACCGCGGCCGGCTGATCGGCCTGCTCTGCGTCAATAAAGACATGACTGCCGTCAATCAGCTGAATACCGCGGTCCATAATCTGCTCGAAAGGTTTAATCTTGCCAGGCCCGGTGAATCGGAGGTCTCCGAATGGCTGGAAAATCCGGTGACCAGCATCATGCATAACCGCATCGCCGATATTATCGCGCAGAGCGGGATCCCGCCGGCCCGCATGTCTCTGCAGGAGAAGATCCGCACAGTCCACCGGCTGAATGACGACGGCGTACTGATGATGAAAGGAGCGATAGCAGAGATCGCTTCCCAGCTTTCTGTCTCGGTCCCCACGGTTTACCGGTACCTGAACAAGCCTGCGGAATAATAAATACGGCCATCAAAAAGCGTTTATCCCTTTCAGCAGCGCCTCCAGCACCCCTCCGATGCTCTTCTCCCGCACCGAAAGCTGCAGATCCGGCTCATTGATATGCTCCAGATAATGGGCGTCCGAATTGCTGATGATCCGGCAGCCCTCCAGATATGGATTGTCCTTTTTAAGTCCGTGCAGTTTCTTAAGATCCTTCACCTCAGCCGTCGTAAACCGGCTGTCCGGCGGGATGAAGCCCAGGTTCGCAATCAGGCTGTTGGCCGTCTTGTCGATGTGGGCCGGAAACATGACGCCGCCGAAGCTGCGTACCAGCGGCCACAGCTCGTCGAAGGAAATGGTCGTCGCGTTGATCAGAAGGTTCGGCTCGGTGCCGCAGACCTCATCATTTTCATTATAGATCTGCTGTTTGCCGAAGATCGCCTCGTTGTTCGGGAACGGAACCAGCCGCTCGTACACATAGGCGTCGAAATCCAGGGCCGCCTCCAGCGTCTCGAAAAGGCAGACCGCGTGGACTTCCTCGGATGTGTTGATCTCCATGCCGGGGATCGCCAGCACCCCGTACTCCGCCGCCGCGGCCATCAGGGCCGGGCAGTTCCGGCAGGTATTGTGATCCGTCAGCGCGATCACATCCAGCCCCTTCAGCATGGCCATTCCGGCGATATTGGCCGGGGTCATGTCGTCGTCTCCGCATGGGGAGAGGCAGGAATGGATGTGCAGGTCATAATATAACTCCGCCACAGGCTCCCCTACAGAAGCTCATGGATCCGCAGGGCCGCCCCAAAGATGGGCTCATCGGTGCTCAGCACCGTCACGCCCTGCTCCTTGGCGCGGGTACGGCCCACCTCATCCAGGGCCGCTCCCTCGGCGATGATCACGCAGGCCACATCCGCCAGCGTCGCCACCGCGATGGTATTTACATTGCCCATCACCGTCACCCATGCGCTGTCTGCCGGTGCTTTCCCCATGGCAATGCTCAAAAGGTCACAGCAGAATACTCCCGTGACCGCCCGGTCCGTATCGTCGCCCGCGTTGACCACATGGAATAACTGCTTATCGATCAGCTGCTGTACTGTCAAATCGCATACCTCCTTCTCTTCTATGTCCGAATGCGTTACCGCCACTTCAGATCACTTATTCTCCGGATCCTTCACCTTGTCGTCCAGAAATTCCATCTCCTCGGCGATCCGCCTGATATAATCCTGCAGCACCGGAAGCACTTCCCGGCCGCCCCGGGTGCCGTCGGCCATATCGCCGGCCAGCACCGACACCTCCTGGGACAATTTATGCAGATTCTCTCTCAGATAATAAATGCAGTCCCGCTCGCTGGCCTCGCCGCGGACGATATCCTCCGCCAGCGCCTTGCAGGTCGGCGCGCCGCAGGAGCCGCAGTCCAGCCCCGGAAGGCGCTTGCAGAGGCGTTCCACCTGCTCCAGGCGGAAAAAGCTCTCCATTACATTGTCTCCCAGACGGAACACCGGCTCGAACTGGATCTCCGTCGTCCACGGCACGTACTCTTCCGCGCCGCTGTCCAGATGACGTCTCGCCACCGGCATGTATTTGCGGAGGCGCTTTAACTTCACCTCGGCCACATACGGATTCTCCACCGTCAGAACGCCGCCGATGCAGCCGCCGTTGCAGGCGTTCAGTTCCACGAACTCCAGGTTCGTGAACTTCTGGTCCTCCAGATCCTCCAGAACCCGGATCACGTTCTCGATTCCGTCCGCCGCCAGATAGCTCTCCGTAAAAAGACCGCTGGCCTCGCCGCCGCTGCTGCCCCAGCTGATGCCGATCTTGCCGGAAGTGCTGACCTCCTCCGCCTCGCTGCCTACAGCCTTCATATACGTCAGCAGCTGCGGATACACATCCTTGATCGCCAGCACCTTATCCACCTGGCTCTTCTCCGTGCCGAGCGGCGCCTGCACATAGGTCACCTTGGACGGGCACGGCGAAATGAAAATGATCCCGATCTTCTCTCTGGGAAGCCCGGTCTCCTTCATCGCCTTCTCCGCCGCCATGCAGGCCGCCACCTCGATCGGCGGATTGATCGGCAGCAGATGCTCGATCAGGTTCGGGAACCGCACGCGGATCAGCCGGACCACCGACGGGCAGGCCGTGCTGATCAGCGGCAGGTCGCCCTGATGCTGTTTGATATAGGTCCTGGTCGCCTCGCTGACGATCTCCGCCGCCGCGCTCACTTCAAACACATCGTCGAACCCCATCAGCTTCAGGCCGTTCAATACAATATTCACGTCATCCAGATTGTTGAACTGGCTGTACAGGGAAGGCGCCGGCAGCGCCACCGTGTACTCATACTGTTTGATCGTATCCAGCTTATCATAAGTCGCCTTCTTCGCGTGGTGCGGACAGATCCGGATACACTCGCCGCAGTCGATACAGAACTTGCTGTTGATCTGCGCCTTGCCGTTCCGCACCCGGATCGCCTGCGTCGGACAGCGCTTGATGCAGTTGATGCAGCCCTTGCACAGCTCCGGATCCAGTCTCACAGAATGATAAAACTTATCCAAACGATCACCCCTCTATTTCTTTGCTCAAAACATTCCCCACGATACCGTCAGCGAAGCACAGCGGCCCAGCCGCCTCAGATATTCACCACCATCGTGATCGTCGTCCCCACTCCGATCACCGTATCGATCTTCATTTCGTCCGTATACTTCTTCATGTTCGGCAGTCCCATGCCGGCGCCGAAGCCCAGTGAGCGCACCTCGTCCGGCGCAGTGGACCAGCCGGCCTGCATGGCCTGCTCGATATCCGGGATCCCGGGGCCCTTGTCCGCCAGGATCATCAGGATCTTCTCCGGCGTGATCTCCACCGTGATCCTGCCTCCGTCCGCGTGGATCACCATGTTGATCTCCCCCTCATACATGGCGATGGACACCTTGCGGATCGCCTCCGGCGGCACGCCAAGACGCTTTAACTTGCTCTTTACGTCGCTGCTCGCTTCGCCGGCCCTGGTGAAGTCATCCGGAGATATCTCATAGGTCAAACGAATCGCATCAGCCATTAAATCGCACCTCCGTGAAGTCCAGCCTGATATAAAAGTCCGCAGGACGAGAACATCCGGTGCCCGGTCTCCAGCACCACCAGATCCCTCTCCGCCGCCATATCCAGGATCGTCTGATCCGGCTTCTTGCCCCGCACGAAGATGATGCACACGATATCCAGCATCTCCGCCGTGCGGATCACCTGCGGATTGCAGAGTCCGGTAAGCAGGATCGAATGATCCTTCGAAAACGCGAGCACGTCGCTCATCATATCCGACCCGCAGGCGCTCTTCACCTCCCGGTCCAGATTCTCCTCGCCCACCAGCACCCTGGCGCCCAGTACATTCATCGCATCCCTGACTGTCATAAGATCCTCCTCCATCAAATTTAATAATCGATCCGCGCATCAAAATGAAAACTTATACGAATAGAATACCATCTGCGGCCGGATTTTTCAACATATTTCACACATTTATACGGCGCGTCCCGGAAAATTCCCGCCGATCATGCTTTTTTGAAAAGAATTCATTTTGGCAAATAATTTTTGTAGATTTTTTGTCAATTACATGATAAAATATTAACACGTTGTAAGGCATTACTATTTAGAGGAGGATTAAACATGGCTTCAAAGAAAGAAACTGTACCTTTCAGAGGCACGCCGGAGCAGGAAGCTGCTCTTAAAAAGGTCATCGCCGAGCTGAAAGATACAAAAGGCGCATTGATGCCCATCATGCAGCATGCGCAGGAGATCTACGGTTATCTCCCCATCGAAGTCCAGACCATGATTTCCGACGAGACCGGCATTCCTCTGGAGAAGATCTACGGCGTGGCTACGTTCTACGCCCAGTTCGCTCTTCAGCCCAAGGGCAAGTATCAGATCTCTGTCTGCCTGGGAACCGCCTGCTACGTCAAGGGTTCTGGCTCTGTCTATGACAAACTTCAGCAGCTTTTGGGCATCTCCGGCGGAGAGTGCACCCCTGACGGGAAGTTCTCGCTGGATTCCTGCCGCTGCGTAGGCGCGTGCGGCCTTGCCCCCGTCATGATGATCAATGACGAGGTTTACGGACGTCTGGTCCCCGACGATGTCGCGGGTATCCTGGCCAAGTATGAATAACGCGGGTAAACTCCTATGATGACCGAAATTTCCCTGAATATCCTGGATGTGGCGGAGAATTCCACCAAGGCGAAGGCGACTCTGGTCGAGATCACGGTGGACGCGGATTTCGCGGCCGACGAGCTGACCGTCACCATCGCCGACAACGGCTGCGGCATGACGCCGGAGCAGGTGGAGCGGGTCACGGACCCGTTTTTCACGAGCCGCACCACCCGGAAGGTGGGCCTGGGCGTTCCGTTCTTCAAGCTTGCGGCGGAAAGCACCGGCGGAAGCTTCTCCATCGAGTCCGAGGCGGGCGCGGGCACCACGGTGAAAGCGATCTTTATCCTGTCGCACATCGACCGTATGCCCTTAGGCGACATCAGCACGACGATCCACACGCTGGTCGTCTACCACCCGGAGACGGATTTCATTTACCGTTATCGCTATAACGGGAAAGAGTTTACGCTGGACACCAGGGAGTTTAGGGAGATTCTGGGAGACGTTCCGTTCTCCGAGCCGGAGATATCGGCGTACATACTTGATTATCTGAAGGAAAACAAACTTGAAACTGATGGAGGCGCCGTTTATTAGGCGCCGGATATGGAGGTAATGATGAAATCTCTTGCAGAATTAAAAGCGATTCGTGAGAAAATGCAGAGCCAGGTCAGCCTTCGCGGCGAAGACCACGACCACATCCGCGTGATGGTCGGCATGGCCACCTGCGGCATCGCAAGCGGAGCACGCCCCGTCCTGACCACGCTGTCCAATCTGGTCCAGGAGAGGAAGCTGACCGACAAGATCGCGGTCACCCAGACCGGCTGCATCGGCCTGTGCCAGTATGAGCCCATCGTGGAAGTGATGGAGCCCGGCAAAGACAAGGTAACCTACATCAAGATGACCCCTGAGAAGGCAGAAGAGGTACTGGAGAGACATCTGATCGGCGGTCATGTGGTAGAGAAATACACCTTAAGTTCAGCAGGAATCAAATAAGGAGGAGACCAGATGTATCGTTCACATGTGTTAGTCTGCGGCGGAACAGGATGTACTTCCTCCGGAAGCCAGCAGATTATGGAAACCCTGAAGGAAGAGATCGCAAAGAACGGTCTCGATCAGGAAGTAGCAGTCATCCAGACCGGCTGCCATGGACTCTGCGCGCTGGGTCCGATCATGATCATTTACCCGGACGCCACCTTCTACTCCATGGTGAAGAATGAAGATATCCCGGAGATCGTCTCCGAGCATTTACTGAAGGGACGTGTCGTCACCCGTCTTCTGTATCAGGAGACCGTCACCGAC
>CANQGA010000094.1 GCA_947600145.1 uncultured Lachnospiraceae bacterium
GCGGAGAACGGCGTGATCGCCGTCCGCAGCCGTTTCGCCGGAGACGAAGGGCAGAAGGAGATCGGAGCCTTTATCGCCGGGCTGAAGGAAGAGATCGCTTCGAGAGTGATGCGGGAGGCGAAGGCGCAGGAAGCTTAGTAATAATCGAAAAGTTAACTGAAAAACGCGCCGGAATCGCGTTAAAAACGGTTCCGGCGCGTTTTATCTGCTTGCCAGAATCATTTCTATACGCTATACTTTTCCTATAAGCCTTTTCAGACATTAGGATTGATCAGCCAAATCTAAATATAAGGAGGCATCTATGAAAGTAAAACCGAGTCCCTATATACAGTCTGTCAGACCGCTTCTTAAGAAGCTGCTGACGGAACTGGAGAAGAGCTACACTTACGCGTCGATCCTTGCGGCGGACAGTAAGGAGAAGTCATACAGCGTGAACCGCCGCCTGTCCTCCATAAGCGGCAGCGGCATGATGTCCGCCAGAGGATTTGTGGTAAAGGTATTTGACGGAAAGCACTGGTCGGAGCATTCCTTTAACGAGATCACAGAGGAAGAGATCCCGGATATCCTGGAGCAGATCCGCGTGACAGCCGGCATGTCGGCGGCGGCCATGCCCGCGGGAATTACGGAGAATGAATATACGGCGCCGGAGGAGGATGAGGCCTTCTTCTCCGACAGCACGCAGTATCAGAATGATCCGGAGGAGCTTGGCGACGACGTGATCCTGGAGAAAATGAAGGCGGTCCGCGACCGCGGTCTGGCTGTAAACGGGCAGATCCTGGACTGCGTCGTCCGGATCAACTGGAACCGTACCTCCAAATTATTCCTGTCGCCGAAGAAGGATCTGGAGCAGAACATCCTCTGGACCACCGGAATGGCCGGAACGATCGCCGCGAAAGGGCAGGAGATCAAGAGCAGCTTCCGGTCCGTCTCGGCGCTGGGCGGGATGGAGCTTCTGGATCAGCTCGGCGCGGATGTGGAGGAGGCGGCGAGGACGACGATCGAACTGCTGGACAGCCTGCCCATGGTCGCGGGGGAATACGACTGCGTCTGCTCGCCGGAGGTCACCGGTATGATCGTCCACGAGGCCTTCGGACATGGCGTGGAGATGGATATGTTCGTGAAAAAGCGCGCCCAGGCGGAGAAATTTATCGGCCGGTACGTGGCGTCGCCGCTTGTGACCATGCATGACGGCGCGGCCGCCTATGAGCAGACCGGAAGCTATTTCTTCGACGACGAGGGAACCATGGCCCATGACACGGTGGTGATCGACAAAGGCGTCCTCAAGACCGGTATCAGCGATTATCAGTCGGCCCGGATCCTGGGCACGGAACCGACGGGAAACGGCCGCCGGGAGAGCTACCGCCGCAAGGCCTACACCCGCATGACCAACACCTGGTTTGAGGGCGGCACGGACAGCGTGGAGGACATGATCGCGTCCATCGATTACGGCTTTTTGCTGGAACAGCCGCGAAGCGGAATGGAAGACCCGAAGAACTGGGGGATCCAGTGCATGGTCAGTATCGCCAGGGAGATCAAAGACGGTAAGCTTACCGGCAGGATATTCTCGCCCATCGTGCTGACCGGCTATGTGCCGGATCTGCTGAAATCCATCAGCATGATGTCGCCGTCACCGGAACTGTCCGGAAGCGGATTCTGCGGAAAAGGCTACAAGGAGTGGGTCAAGGTGTCCGACGGCGGCCCTTATATGAAGGCGCGGATCCGGCTGGGATGATGAATGAAGGTACCCGGGATGCACGAATCCTGCGAGGAAGGAGAAACTATGATCAATAAAATTTTATCAGCTCTTAAGGAGCTGGGCATCAGCACATACAGTATTACAGAGACCCGTTCCTGGTCGGCGGAGGCATTTTTCATCCGCAGGTCCATGGACCTGAAGCGGCGCACCACGCTGAAGGATTATATGGTCAGCGTCTATGCGGAGTCGGAGGAAAACGGCCGGAAATTCGTCGGCGATTCCGCCGTGCCGGTCTATCCGGGAATGGACGGCGCGGAACTGAAGGAGACGCTTCGCTCCGCGTATCACGCCGCGTCCTTTGTCCGCAATCCTTACTATCCGCTGTTTGACAGCGGGAAGAAGGAAATGGTGCCGTCAAAGAGCGCGCTTTCGGGAAAGACACTGGAGGAAGCGATCCATTTCATGGCGGAAACGCTGTTTTCCTGTGACACGGAAGGGGACGTCTTCGTCAATTCCGCGGAGTTCTTCGCGGTGAAGAAGATCATGCGCGTGGTGAATTCGGCCGGCACGGACGTGAGCTGGGAGACATTCAATGTGAACGGCGAGTATGTGATCCAGTGCCTGACACCGGAAGACGTGGAAACCCATCATACCTTTAATTTTGGAGAACCGGATGCCGATACGTTCCGCACCGACGTGAAACACGCCATGAAGCAGACCAGGGACCGCGCCCGCGCGAAGGAAGCCGCTCCGGCCGGAAAGTACACGGTGATCCTGTCCGGCGATTCGCTGCCAACGGTCATGAGCTACTATGTGGATCGGGCGGACGCCGGTATGATCTACCAGAACTATTCGGATTACGCGGTCGGAACGAACGTGCAGGGAGAGCAGCTTGAGGGCGATCCGCTGACGATCATCCTGAAGGCGGCCGAGCCCTACGACCGGCAGGGAATCCCGCTGACCGACCGGACGCTTATGGAAAATGGAGTCATAAAGACGATCCCGGGCAGCGCCCGTATGGCTTATTATCTGGGAATCGAACCGACCGGCGTTTACCGCTGGATTCAGGTGCCCACCGGGTCGGTGCCGTTTGAGGACATGAAGAAGCAGCCGTATCTTCACATCGTGCTGTTCTCCGATTTCCAGATGGATTCCATGACAGGCCATTTCGGAGGCGAGATCCGGCTCGCGTACCTGTACGACGGAGAGCAGATGAAGCTTGTCACCGGCGGTTCCATGAACGGAAGCATCCTGGACGCGCAGCGGCATATGGTGTTTACGACAGACCGGTACCAGTCGGCGTTTTACGACGGACCGTTCGCGGTGGCGATCAAAGACGTGACCGTGGCCGGGATCGGCACGGAAGCGTAGAATATCAGGATTTCATAATCATCGGATATCCGGGCAGAATGAAAAATGATTTTCAGCAGCACTCTGGAATAAGGGAGGCGATAAAGTGCCTGAAGGAAAACTTAACGGGACCGTTCATGAGATCTATCTGGCCGGCGGCTGCTTTTGGGGTACGCAGCGGTATTTTGACTGCCTTGACGGGGTCGTGAGGACGGAGGTGGGTTATGCCAACGGGAACACGGCGAACCCGACCTACGAGCAGGTGAAATACGAGCATACCGGCCATGCGGAGACCGTTCACGTCACGTACGATCCGGAGCGGATCACGCTCAAGGAGCTTCTGGAGCAGTATTTCAAGGTCATCGACCCGACGCTCGTCAACCGCCAGGGCGGCGATGTGGGCGTGCAGTACCGGACCGGGATCTATTACACAGACCCGGCGGACCGGCCGGTGATCGACGCGGCGCTTACAGAGCTGCAGAAGCAGTATGACAGGCCGCTGGCGGTCGAGGCGCTGCCGCTTGCGAATTTCTATACGGCGGAAGAGTACCACCAGAACTATCTGGAGAAGAATCCGGGCGGATACTGCCATATTTCTCCGGCCATGTTCGCGGCGGCGAAAGCGTGGAAGAGGGATGTATAAATCACAGGGGAGTACACATTTATGGGGAAGAAACAGCACTGGAAAATCTTTCTGCAGGCGGCGAAGATCGGTTTCGGAAGCGCCCTTGCCATGTATCTGGCCCATCTGTTCGGGCTTGAGTTCGCGTCTTCAGCCGGCTCCATCACGCTGCTGACGATCCTGACGACGAAATGGGAGACGGTGAAGCTTTCACTGTTCCGGATCCTCACCTTCGTGGCGGCCGTGTTCGTCGCATGGGGGACGCTTACGCTGTTCCACAGCGACTGGTTCGCCTACGGATGTTTCCTGATGATCATGACGCTTCTGTGCGACTATATCGGGTGGAGGTCGGCGCTGTCGGTCAACGCGGTGATCGGGATGCATTTCCTGGATACGCTGGATTTCAGCGCCCATGCCGTCGCCAACGAGCTGTATCTGCTTCTGATCGGCATTACGATCGCGCTGATACTGAACCAGTTCACGAACAACCGCCACCGCAGGCAGGATATTATCAACTGGATGAAGGACACCGAGCGGCGGCTCCAGATCATCGTCATGCATCTGGCGGCATATTTTTCCGGGAAAGAACTGCAAGCGGACGTCTGGGGAGAGCTGAGGGAGCTGGAGAGGATGCTGCTCCATTACATAAACGAAGCCAATGAGTATCAGGGCAATACGTTCCAGTCCCATCCGGGGTACTATATCGATTATTTTGAGATGCGGCGCAACCAGTGCTCGGTCTTAAGCAACCTCCATACGGAGATCACCCGGATCCGCTCGATGCCGCGGGAATCGCGCCATATCGCGGAGTATATGGTGGAGATGGCGAATTATGTAGTTGAGAAAAATGTGCCTACCGGGCAGCTTGAGCAGCTGGATAAGCTGGTCGAATACATGCGGTCCGGGGATCCCATCACATCCGCGGATGAATTCGAGAACCGCGCGCTGATCTTCCATATTCTGGTCGATCTGAGGGAATTCCTTGAATATAAGATCGATTTCGTGAATAATCTGGACGAGGAGCAGCGGCGGAGGTACTGGAACGCGTGATCATCGGTATCTGAGGTATTCCATGAACCGCTTCACGGCAAGTGAGGCGGTTTTTCTGTCCCTGACGGCGAAACCGATATCGCGGCTGGTGGAGACGGACAGCTCTTTGATCACGATCCGGTAAGGGGTCCGCTTAAGGATCAGCTCCGGAAGGAGGCTTATTCCGACGCCGCGTTCCACCAGCGACATGATGGCGTAATCGTCCCAGGTCGTGCAGTAAGCCGCCGGATGAAGGCCGTGCTGCTGAAAGAAATCCTCGGCTTCCGCCTTCAGTCCTTTGCCCTGCAGGATAAAAGATTCCTGATCGATCCGTTCCACCGGGAACACATCGCATCCGGCGAGCGGATGGTTCTCCGGAAGGATCGCAAGCAGCCGGTCGCTTTCCAGAAACGTCACGTCCAGCTCGGCCGATGTGGGAAGCCGCAGGAAACCGCAGTCCACACGGCCTTCCGTGATCCAGCCGGCGATCTCCACATAGTCGCCGATCAGCAGCTCAAAGCTGACCCGCGGGTAGTGCTCGCGGAATTTCTCGATGATATTCGGGATCCAGTGGGTCGCCGCGCTGGAAAAGGTGCCGATGCGGATCAGGCCGGTCTGCAGGCCGTTCAGCTCATCCACCTGGGTCTGGAGCTTCAGGTATTCGTCGCAGACCTTCCGGGCATAGGGCAGGAGCTGGACTCCGTCGGAGGTCAGCCGGACGCCCAAGCGGCCCCGCTCCAGAAGCGATACATGCCATTCATGTTCCAGGTCCCCGATCATCCGGCTGATTCCGGACTGGGAATAGTTTAACACCTGGGCGGCGCGTGTGAAGCTGCCGTACTCGACGGTCTTGATAAAAGCCATGTATTTCTGGATATTGATGTCCATGAAAATTCCTCCATATTCTTATCCATCTGATTTTATCATGAAAATCATGCGAAATATTCGCTTTTGTAATTTTGAATCCTATGATACACTATCCTGCGTGTGATTTCAAGCAGAACAGGGAGGAATTTTTATGCGTATCTCAGAAGTAATCGTGTTTGTCATATATCTGGCGTTTATGCTGGGTATCGGCGTATGGTTTTTCATCAAGACGAAGGACGGCGGCGAGAAGACCTATTTCCTCGGCGGCCGCGAGATGGGGCCCTGGGTGGCGGCCCTGTCGGCTGGCGCGTCGGATATGAGCGCATGGGTGCTGATGGGACTGCCCACTTCCATCTACGCGCTGGGTCTGGGACAGGTCTGGATCTCGGTGGGTCTGGCCATCGGCTATACGATCAGCTGGATCTATCAGGCGCCGAGGCTGAGAAAATTTTCCATCGTGGCGAACGACTCGATCACGATCCCCCAGTACCTGACCAACCGGTTCCTGTCCGGATCGAAGGTGCTGCAGGTGATCTGCGCGGTGGTATTCCTGATCGCGTATACGATCTACGCGGCCTCCAGCATCAAGGCGTGCGGGACGCTTTTCAACACAGTCATCGGAATGGACAGCACGGTGGCCATGTATCTGGCGGCTGTCATTATCATCAGCTACACGTTCCTGGGCGGCTTCTCCGCAGTATGCTGGACGGATTTCTTCCAGGGGATGCTGATCCTCGGCGCAATGCTGATCGCGCCGATCTTCGCGACGGCGCTTCTGGATTTCTCCGCGGTGCCCGCAATGCCGGACGGCTACTGGAACGCGTTTTCCAGCTGGAAGGACATTGTATCCGGCCTCGGCTGGGGACTGGGATACTTCGGGATGCCCCATATCATCATCCGCTTCATGTCGCTGAAATCCCAGAAGGATCTGAAGAAATCGGCGAAGATCGGAATCTCCTGGACCGTGATCATCGTGATCTTCGCGGCGGTGATCGGTATCGTGGGCCGTATGTTTGTGGGTTATGACGACAATGTAAACAACAATTCGCTGGTGTTTATCGAGATGGTGCGGCGGATCTTCCCGGGCCTGATCTCCGGAGTCCTTCTGTCGGCGGTGCTGGCGGCTTCCATGAGCACGGCTGACAGCCAGCTTCTGTCGGCGGCCAGCGCGTTCGCCAGCGACGTGTATAAGCCCATCTTCCGCAAGAACCGGGCCTCCGATAAGGAAATGCTCTGGGCAGGCCGCCTGGTCGTCCTGGTGATCGCGGTCCTGGCGCTTCTGCTGGCGTCCAACCCCAACGCCGGTTCCATCATGGATCTGGTTTCCAACGCCTGGGGCGTTTTCGGAGCGGCCTTCGGTCCGGCTATCATGCTGAGCCTGTTCTGGAAGCGGTTTAATTTCAAGGGCGCGGTGGCAGGTATCCTGACAGGGGCTCTGGTGGACATGGGATGGCTTGCCTTCCTTTCTTCCACCGGGATCTATGAGATCATTCCGGGCTTCGCCGCCGGGCTTCTGGCGGCGGTGGCCGTGTCGATGCTCACGGAAGAGCCTTCAAAGGAAGTGGAAGAGCTGTTTGACCGCGCGGTATCTTATGAAGAGTAAGAAAGTAAAAAACAAGTTGCCAGAAAATCTATTAGATGGTATGATATAGCCATCTGTGTGTGCCGGCATGTCCGTGTAAACGACGGATATGCCGGCAATTGTTTCGGTTGACTGCTGCAGACGCCGCGGCGGGGCTGGTTCCTGCGCGGCAGCGGGCTGCAGCATGGTGAAAAGGAGAGTTTGAGATGGCACGAGTCAGTATTGTCATGGGCAGCGATTCAGATATGCCCGTTATGGCGCAGGCGGCGGATGTCCTGGAGAAGCTTGGCGTGGATTTTGAGATGACGATCATTTCCGCACACAGGGAGCCGGACATCTTTTTTGACTATGCGCGTTCACTGGAAGAGAAAGGCGTGAAGGTGGTGATCGCCGGAGCCGGCAAGGCGGCCCACCTGCCGGGGATGTGCGCGGCGATCTTCCCGATGCCCGTTATCGGGATCCCGATGAAGACTTCGGATCTGGGCGGCGTCGATTCCCTGTATTCCATCGTGCAGATGCCCAGCGGCATCCCGGTGGCCACGGTGGCGATCGGCGGCGGAACCAACGCCGGGATCCTGGCTGCGAAGATCCTGGCGGCCTCCGACGCGGAGCTTCTTAAACGTCTGAAGGCCTACACGGAATCCCTCAAAAACGATGTGGCGGCCAAAGCGGAGAAGCTTGATCAGATCGGATATAAGGAATACCTGGCGCAGATGAAGAAATAGATCTCAGCCTGAAACGGTGCGGAATGAGAGGGAAGAATGATGCAGTCTGAGAATAACGAAGCGATATTTAACGCGCTGGAAGCATTCCTGCCGAAGGATGCTGTCGTAAACTGCCGGCGCTTCGGCAACGGCCATATCAACGACACCTATCTGGTGACCTGCAGAGAAGGGTTCCCGCGGTATATCCTTCAGCGCGTCAATCAGGATGTGTTCCAGAACATTGACGCGCTGAACCACAACGTCGAGCTGGTGACGGAGTTTCTGCGCGGCAAAGTCGAGGCGCAGGGCGGAGACCCGGAGAGGGAGACCGTGGTTCTGGTTCCCGCGAAGGACGGCGGGAAGCATTATTTCGACGGGGAGGGCCAGTGCTGGCGGCTCACGCTCTATATAGAGGATTCCGTCTGCTACGATCAGGTGGAGAAGCCGGAGGATTTCTACTTAAGCGGCAGGGCGTTCGGCCGGTTCCAGCGGATGCTGGCGGATTTCCCGGCGGATCAGCTGCTGGAGACGATCCCGGATTTCCACGATACGCCGAAACGGTACCGGGCGCTTGAGCGGGCAGCCGCGGCTGACCGCATGGGTTATGCGGCGAAGGTCCGCGAAGAACTGGATTTTGCCGCAGCGCGTGAGGCGGATACCCACGCGGCCATGGATATGCTCAGCCGGGGCGAACTGCCTCTCCGTGTCACCCATAACGACACGAAGCTGAACAATATCATGTTCGACGCCAGGACCGGCGAGGTGCTTTGCGTCGTGGATCTGGATACGATCATGCCCGGACTTTCCATTTTCGAATTCGGCGATTCCATCCGGTTCGGCGCCAATACGGGCGCGGAGGACGAGAAGGATTTAAGCCGTGTGTCGCTGTCGCTGGAACTGTTTGAGTGTTATGTGAAGGGATTTCTGGACGGATGCGGCGGAAGCCTGACCCGGGCGGAGCTTCAGATGCTTCCCATGGGCGCGAAGCTGATGACGCTGGAGTGCGGGATCCGGTTCCTGACGGACTATCTGGAAGGAAGCGTGTATTTTAAGACCGCGTATCCGGAGCACAACCTTGTCCGCGCCCGATCCCAGTTCGCGCTTGTGGCCGACATGGAGCGGAAATGGGATGAGATGGTGAAGATCGTTGAGAAATACGCAGCAGGAACATAATCATAGAACGTAATATCACGGGATCGAACGGAGGAGATACGATGGATTACAAGAAAGCCGGAGTAGACATTGAGGCGGGTTACAGATCGGTGGAACTGATGAAGGAATATGTGGCGGCCACGCGGCGCCCCGAGGTGCTGGGCGGGATCGGCGGATTTTCGGGGGCATTTTCCCTGGACGCCGTTAAGAACATGGAGCATCCGGTCCTGCTGTCCGGAACCGACGGCGTGGGAACGAAGATCAAGCTGGCGTTTTTGATGGATAAGCACGACACGGTGGGCATCGACTGTGTGGCCATGTGCGTCAACGACGTGGCCTGCGCGGGAGGCGAGCCGTTATTTTTCCTGGATTATATCGCCTGCGGGAAGAATGTGCCGGAGAAGATCGCCCAGATCGTCAAAGGAGTGGCGGAGGGCTGCAGGCAGTCCGAGGCGGCGCTTGTGGGCGGCGAGACGGCGGAGCATCCGGGACTGATGCCGGAGGACGAGTACGATCTGGCCGGCTTCACGGTAGGAGTCGTGGAGCAGAAGGACCTGATCGACGGTCATGACCTGACGGCCGGCGACGTGCTTATAGGACTGGCTTCCACCGGGGTCCATTCCAATGGATTCTCCCTGGTGCGGAAAGTATTTGAGAAGGAAATGACAGCCGAAGGGCTGAACACCTATTACGACGAGCTTGGCGCGACGCTGGGCGAGACGCTTCTGACGCCGACCCGGATCTATGTGAAGGCGCTTGGGAGCATCAGGGCCGCGGGCGTGCGCGTCAAGGCATGCAGCCATATCACGGGCGGCGGTTTCTATGAAAATGTGCCGCGTATGCTTAAGGACGGGACCCGGGCGGTGATCGAAAAGGACAGCTATCCGGTGCCGGCCATCTTCCGCCTGCTTGCGAAGAAGGGCGATATCGCGGAGCAGATGATGTACAACACCTACAATATGGGCATCGGCATGATCCTGGCCGTGGACAAAGATGTCGTTGATAGGGCCATGGAAGCCGCGAGGGCCGCGGGAGATACGCCTTATGTGATCGGCCGTATCGAGGAGGGCGAGAAGGGAGTTGTCTTATGCTGAGAGTCGGTGTTCTGGTATCCGGCGGCGGTACGAACCTGCAGGCGATCTTCGACGCCATTGACAGCGGACGGATCACCAACGCAGAGGTCGCCGTCGTCATCAGCAACAACGCCGGGGCCTACGCGCTGGAGCGGGCGAAGAACCGCGGCGTGGAGGCGGTCTGCCTGTCGCCGAAGCAGTTTGAGACGAGAGAGGCGTTCAATCAGACGCTGCTTGAGAAAGTCGATTCCTACGGGCTGGACCTGGTCGTGCTGGCCGGATATCTGGTGACGATCCCGCCGGCGATGATCGCGAAGTACCGGGGACGGATCATCAATATCCATCCGTCGCTGATCCCCTCGTTCTGCGGCGTGGGCTATTACGGGCTGAAGGTACATGAGGCGGCGCTTCAAAGAGGCGTGAAGATCACCGGCGCGACGGTGCATTTCGTGGATGAAGGGATGGATTCCGGACCGATCATCCTGCAGAAGGCCGTGGAAGTGCAGCCGGGAGATACGCCGAAGGCGCTGCAGCAGAGAGTGATGGAACAGGCGGAGTGGGTGATACTGCCGCAGGCGATCGATATGATCGCGAATGGGGCGATATGAAATATGCGGGAAGGAGAGAATGAGTCCATGAAGATACTGATCATCGGAGGCGGCGGAAGGGAACACGCCATCGCGTGGAAGACGGCGCAGAGCCCGAAGGCGGAGAAGATCTACTGCGCGCCTGGAAACGCGGGGATCGCTTCTGTCGCGGAATGCGTGAATATCCCGGTGATGGATTTTGAGGCGCAGGTGAAGTTCGCGAAGGAAAAGGAGATCGATCTGGTGGTGGTCGCGCCGGACGATCCGCTGGCGGCGGGCGCGGTTGACGCGTTTGAGGCCGCCGGGATCCGGGCCTTCGGGCCGCGGAAGAACGCGGCGATCCTGGAGGGCTCGAAGGCGTTTTCAAAGGATCTGATGAAGAAATACGGCATTCCGACGGCGGCCTACGAGACCTTCGATACGCCGGAGGCGGCGCTTGCGTATCTGGAGACGGCCCCGATACCGATCGTTTTGAAGGCGGACGGACTGGCGTTAGGGAAGGGCGTGCTGATCTGCAATACCCGCGAGGAGGCCAGGGAGGGCGTCAGGACCCTGATGCTGGATAAGCAGTTCGGCTCCGCAGGCGACCGGATCGTGATCGAACAGTTCATGACCGGACGGGAGGTGTCGGTCCTGACCTTCGTGGACGGCAGGACGATCCGGGTCATGACTTCGGCGCAGGACCACAAGCGGGCGAAGGACGGCGACCAGGGATTGAATACCGGCGGCATGGGGACATTTTCCCCGAGTCCGTTCTATACGGCGGAGATCGACGCTTACTGCCGGGAGCATATCTATCAGCCGACGGTGGACTTCTG
>CANQGA010000095.1 GCA_947600145.1 uncultured Lachnospiraceae bacterium
TGTGTAAGGATCACCCCGCACGGTATCTGCGCGCCACTTCTTCGGCGATCTTCATGCCGTCCATTGCAGCCGAGGTAATGCCTCCGGCGTATCCGGCGCCCTCTCCGCATGGGAACAGTCCCTTCACGGCGCTCTCAAAATGTTCATCGCGCAGGATCCGGACCGGCGACGAGGTACGGCTCTCCACGCCGGCCAGAATACTGTCGTACCTGGAGAATCCCTCGATCCTCTGGCCGAAGCTCTCCACGCCTTCTATGAGCGCCTCCGTGATACAGTCCGGGAGCGTCCGGCGAAGATCGGCAAAATGAGTCTGTCCCTTAAATTCGGGCGCCACTTCGCCCCATCCGCCGCTTACGCGGTTCTCCCTGAAATCGCCGTAAAGCTGTACGGGAATCTTTCCCGCGCCCTCCCGAAACGCCAGTTCTTCCAGCCTCTGCTGAAACTTCACGCCCGAAAGCGGCGAATCCGTCCCGTAGTCCGCAGGCGTCACTGTCACGATCAGCGCGCTGTTGGCATTCTGCCCGGCCCGGTCATGGTTGCTCATCCCGTTGACCGCGAGGCGCCCCTGCTCCGAAGAAGCGTTGACCACATAACCGCCGGGACACATGCAGAAGGAATATACGCCGCGTCCGGATCCGGTCTGATAGGTCAGCTTATAGGACGCAGGCCCAAGTATCCCCACGTCGGCATCCCCGTACTGGGATCTGTCGATCATCCGCTGCGGATGCTGGATCCGGAGCCCCACCGCGAAGGACTTGGCCTGCATCGGAACGCCGAGCGCCTCCAGCATGGAAAATGTATCCCGGGCGCTGTGTCCGACAGCCAGAATAACCGCCTCTGCCGGATAAGCGAGCTGCCGCCCGTCACTCATCACAGCTTTCACGCCCGTCACCCGTCCCTGTTCCGCGCAGAGTTCCGTCACATGCGCGCCGAATATCACGCTTCCGCCCAGGGAAATAATATGCTCTCGCAGATTCTTCACGACCTCCGCCAGCACATCCGTGCCGATATGGGGTTTGGCATCCCACAGGATCCGCGGATCCGCGCCGTGTTCCGTCAGGATCTCCAGAACCTTTCTGTTCCTGCCGGACGGATCCTTCACCATCGTGTTCAGTTTCCCGTCCGAGAAGGTCCCTGCCCCGCCCTCGCCGAACTGCACATTCGAGCGGACGTCCAGGATTCCGTTTTTCCAGAACTGCTCCACTTTACCGCGCCGGACCTCCACCGCGTCTCCCCGTTCCAGGATCACCGGACAATACCCGGCCGCGGCAAGCAGATACCCCGCAAACAGTCCCGCCGGTCCGCTGCCGACAATGACAGGCGGATCTTTCAGCACGCTCCCGCCGGGGGGAGGAAAATGGTATCTCTCCTCCGGGGCAGTCATGATCTGCGGGCTGTTGGCCTTTTTCACGATCTGCGCCTCATTGCCGCGGCCAAGCTCCACATCGACCTGATAGATAAAAAGGATCTGATCCTTCTTCCTGGCGTCGATGGAGCGCTTTACGACCGTCACCTTTCCCAGCGACGCCCGCGGGACGCGGAGAAGACGCGCTGTCTTCTCATAGAGGTCCTGCTCCGAATGACTGATCGGGAGCTTTAACTGTGAAATCCGTATCATCGTATCTGTCCTTTTCTCTGTCTGTCGTCTTTCCCGCCCGCCGCGCTCCTGCCGGCCACTGCGCCGCTGGACCAGGCCCACTGGAGATTATAGCCGCCGCAGATCCCGTCCACATCCAGGATCTCGCCCGCGAAATAGAGATCCGGCACCAGCTTCGATTCCATTGAAACGGCGTCGACCTGCGCCGTGTCCACGCCGCCGCAGCAGACCTGCGCCTGATCAAAGGAATTGGCGGCTGTCACCGCGGTCTCAAACGCGCGCAGCTGCCGGTACAGCGCCTCCCAGCCTGACGGCGGAACGTCGCCCGCGCGCTGGGAAGGACGGAGACCTGCCCTCTTAAGCAGGACGACGGCCAGCTTCTTGTGCAGAAGTCCGTTCATCCATTGTTCGCAGGTATTGTCCTGCATCCGCCCGCATCGCGCGGCGATCATTTCCCTCGTCTCCGCCTCCGACTTATCCGGCAGAAAATCGATCACGGCTTTCACGCGCTTTCTTCTATGTAACGCGGCAGACGCGAAACGGCTCACCTGGAAAACAGGAATCCCGGAGATCCCATAATCGGTCAGCTGCAGTTCTCCCCGGTCCGCCGCTTCCAGGCGCCATGAGCCGCCGCTTTCCGTATAGAGCTCTACACGGGCGTCAGCGCGGACACCGGCCATCTGCTTATAGTCGTTCTCCGCGCACCGAAGCTGTACCAGCGCCGGCAGCGGCGTGATGATCCGATGTCCAAGCGCACGGGCCAGTTCATAGCCGCTTCCGTCAGAACCGGTATGCGGTGCCGCTCTGGAACCGGATGCCAGGATTACGGCGTCCGCCCGGAAGGTTCCGCCGTCTGTCTCTGCGGCAAACGCCCCGTTTTGTCTCTTTACGGTTCTCGCACGGCAGCCGGTGCGCACATCCACGCACTGCCTGTCCAGCTCCATCCTCAGCGCGTCCAGCACGGACGCCGCCTGTTCCGAGTTGGGATAGAGACAGGATCCCCGCGACCTTGCCGGGATCCCCAGCTCCGCAAAGAAGCGCAGGGTGTCGGACACAGGGAAGCGGCTGACGGTCTGCCAGGGAAAGTCTTCCTGCGTACACCGGTAGTACTCCGGTTTCTGATCCGTGTTCGTAAAATTACAGCGGCCGTTTCCGGTGGAGAGAAGCTTCCTGCCCACCCGGTCCGTGTGTTCCAGAACCGTCACGCGCGCTCCCTGCCTGGCCGCCATGATCGCGGCCGTCATCCCGGCGGCGCCGCCGCCTATGATCAGGACCTTCCTCTCCATATCTTCCTCCCAGATCTGAAAACTATCTCTATTGTACCCATTTCCCTTATGATTTTCAACCGTGTTTTCAAAGGATCTCCTGCCGCGCAATCCTCCGCCGCGTTCAGCTGGTATAGGATTCCAGATAGAAAAAGACCTCCATCATGGAATGAAACCAGATCCCCTCCCGCAGCTTTTCCTGCTCTTCCTCCGGGAAATCCGTGATCGGAATATGGGTCTGCATGCATTCCTCTTTATTTCCTTCCGTAAACACCAGCAGATACCCGGTCTCCGACACCAGAAAATACCGCTCCGTCCGCATCGCCTCGGTGGCCGGCTCTGAGGCCGCGGTCTCCTCGCTTTGGATCACCAGCCGCGTCTCCGGGACCGTTTCCGTCTCATAGACTGTTCCCGGCAGCGGCTCTTCATACCGGATGTGCCTGCCTCCGATGCCCAGGCCCGCCGCCAGGCCGGCCAGAACGGCGATCAGCACGAAGCACAGGCCGATCCACCACATCCGCGGACGATTCAAAAAGCAGATACCATTCCTCTTCATAAGAATTTCCTCCTTACTGAGGTTTAGTATCTGCCTGTTTTTCCATTTTTAATCATCAGATCAGCCGCAGTTTTCTCGCGACCGCCAGAAGCCTCGTGCCGCCGGGCATCCGTTTGAGCTCCTGCTCATTGATCCCCTTCATCAGAAGGAGCGCCGCGAAATAGATCATGACCGCCGCCGCAACGGAGACAGCCGTGCTTACCAGGTTACCGGCCGCCTTCGAGCACAGCCGGTAGATACCGAACGCCGCCGCCCCCATGACCGCCGAGGCCGCGAGCGGGATCAGGAACGTCCTTATGATCTCCTGCCTGTAACGGGCGTATCGCGCGATCGAGACCGCGTTAAAGACGCATACCAGCAGCGCAAACAGGATGTTGGACCACAAAACTCCGTAGATGCCCATCCCGAACACCCCGAGCATCAAATACAGCAGGATCACATGGATCACCATGGCAATACTGGCGTTGACGATCGGTGAACGCATCCGGTTGATCCCCTGCAGCACGCCGTTGGTAACCGTGGACAGCGAGAACACCACCACAGCCGAGGAGCCATACTGCAGCATGGATACCAGCATCGTATTGTCAAGGCTCGGAAACAGCAGCTGCGAGATCGGGCCGGCCAGTACCGCCATCCCTACCGCCGCCGGAACCGCAATGATCATGGAAAAGCGCACCGCCATCGCGATCCTTACCGTCACCTGACGACGGTTTCTCTCAGCCACCGCCATGGAAAGGGATGGGATCAGCGAGGACGACAGCGCGTTGGCGATCGCCACCGGGATATTGAACAGCAGATGATAGCGCCCCGAATAGATCCCCCACTGGGACACGATCTCCTCTTCCGCCCCTGTGCGGGCCATCACCTGGCCGAAGATCACATTGTCAATGACAGTGCCGCTGTTATAAATCGTGCTGCTGATAAGGATCGGAAGGATCGTCATGGCCATGACGGAAGAAATGGTTCCGTAGCTGTCCAGGCGGCCGCTTCGGTCATTTTTCAGCTGGCCCGCGATCACGCGGCGCCGGCGCGCAATCAGGATCAGAAAACAGATCAGGGCGGAAAGCGCCCCCGCTCCGGTTCCCATGGTCGCTCCCACCGCGCCGAAGGCGTAGGAATACTCCGTAACGCCGTAGACCAGGTTGGATTTCAGGCCGACGGCAAATAATGTTCCGGCCGCCAGAAGGCTGACGACCGCGTTGACGATCTGCTCCACGATCTGGGAAAACGCGGTCGGCACCATCGTGGAATGTCCCTGGAAATAACCGCGGAAAACGCCGAGATAGGCCATGATCCAGATCGTCGGAGCCAGGGCCCGCAGCGCGTAAGAGCAGTACGGCATCTTAAGCATCTCTTCCGCGAAGAAATCCGCGCCGAACCACATCAGGCAGAAGCACAGGCCTCCCGCAACCGTAGCATAGAGCAGCGCCGCTTTCAGGATCCGAACGGAATTCCGGTACTGCTTAAGCGCCAGCCGGGAAGCCACCATCTTGGAGACCGCCACCGGAAGGCTGTAGGAAGACATGATAAGCAGCGTGGCGTATATATTGTACGCCGCGCCATAATAACCGTTGCCCCGGTCGCCGATGAAATTGGCCAGGGGGATCCGGTACAGCATCCCGATCAGGCGGACAATGATGCCCGCGATCGCCAGGATGCTTCCCTGCACCAGAAAATTGGAACCGCTTTTCGCGGTCTGCTGGCTGACCTGCCGCACGCTCTGGCGGCTTGCCTGCTGTCCGGTCTGCTGACTGACCTGCCGGCTTGTCTGCCGGATTCCCTGTTCACCGGCCTGCCGGATTTCCTGTCCACCGGCCTGTCGGCTTGTCTGCCGGATTTCCTGCCCTCCGGCCTGCTGGCTTGCCCGCTGCATGGCCCGGCTGCTTCCCCGTCTCGCCCTGCTGCGTCTCCTACTCGTCTCTTCCATGAATCACTGTCTTGTCGAAATCACTCGTCGGAATGATGCATACCCAGGTCTTCCCCTGGTTCAGAATGATCTCTTCATGCTCCGTATTATAGTAATGGGTGACGCCGAACTCGCCATCCTTCTCCCAGGTAATGGGAATAGCCCGTCCATTGGTGATATAATATCCCCACTGTCCGGTATGTACGTCGATATTGCGGTACTGGGTCGTCGCGTAGTATCCGCTGGCGCAGTACTGGAAAATGATATTCTTCACGGCGATCTGCCCCTCGCTTCCCTTATGGGGTCCGCCGTACTGGTAGCGGTAATACAGGCCGTCGTCCTCATTGTACTCAAACCAGGGCTTGTTGTAGCTGTATCCGGGCTCCACCCTGACGGCCTCCTGACCGTTCTCCAGATCGATGCTCGCGCCGTCCCGTACGAACAGATAATGACCCTTATAGGAATCCGAATACTCCTGGGAATAGCCCATCTGTCTGATCGCCTTCTGGATCCCGTCGAAGCTTCCGTAGGCGTTATGAGGCGATTTCTTATCTTTAGAACGGTAGTAGGCGACCGTCCCGATCCCCTCGATGCCGTTGATGTTGTCGATATACTGCAGGTACGGCTTCGCGAAGGTGCTCTGGCCGAAATGGGCGTAGATCGCGTCGAACTCCCTGGCGAAATACACATAATAGGTCCGGCAGCTCCGGACTGAGCCGATCCGGTCCAGGTCGTCATAATCCTCGATGATCGACATATAGCGGTTCATCGATGCCTCCACCGGCGCCTCATAGACGACACCAGCCCGGTTAATCCCGTAATTGGGCATGGCCTCTTTGTCATTGCTCATCATGATCGCCAGCGGCCGTCGGTTCGCCTTCTCCACATCGACCATCTCGCCGGTCAGATAGCTGCGGATCTTCCCGTCCACCTCGACCCTGTCCTCATAGCTGAGCGCGATCGGCTCAGGCTCTGTCTCCGGTTCCGTAGGCGGTTCTGTCTCCGGCGGCGGAGCCGTCGTCACCTCCACGATCGTTGTTTCTTCTGTCTCTTCCTCCGTGGACGGCGCGGCCGTCACGATCGCCTCGTGCGCTTCCCTGCCGCAGGCCGCAAGCATCATCGCCGCAAGGATCGTCACCGCAAGTCCTGTCAGCCTCTTCTTCATCTCCGGTATCCTCTGCTCTCTAAGATTTCTTCCTGCTTTTTCTCCATGACGGCCCGTTCCCCGTCCGTCATGTGATCATATCCGCACAGATGCAGCATGCTGTGCGCGGTCAGAAACGCCAGCTCCCTTTCGGGAGAATGCCCGTATTCTTCAGCCTGCTTTACGACCCGGTCCACACTGATCATGATATCCCCCAGCATCAGCTCTCCGGTCTCCGGGTTGAAGCAGTCGGCAAACGCCTCCTCCGCGCGGCTGAAATCCGACGGAGTCTCATATTCAAGCGCCGGGAACGACAGTACGTCCGTTGGCCTGTCCATATCCCGGAACTGCCTGTTCACCTCCCGGATCTCCCCGTCGCCCGTCAGGACGACATTGACCTCCGCCTCGTAGGGGCACTCCTCGTAATCCAGGGACGCCTCGACCGTGTCGCGGATGATCCGCTCCCAGTCGACGGACAGCTTTCTCTCGGCTTCGTAATCAATATTGACCGTCATTTGTCTCCTACTCCTGCCTTCCGGATTTCTCTCCTCCGAGCCGCGGCGCGCGGTTTCTGCGGACCGCGTCGTGATCCGCGCCCTTCCATCCGGAGTGTCCGCGCGGCCTGTCCGACATCTGGGTACGGCGTCCGCCCCCGTTCTCCTGCTCGTCCCTGCGCGGCATATGGTCCATCGGGTACCGGTGGCCTCCCGGTCCGCCGCTTTTCGTCTCGTATTCATCATAGGCCTCGACGATCTTCTGGACCAGCGGATGCCTTACGACGTCGGTATTGGTCAGGTAACAGAACCCGATATCCTCGATCTTCCTCAGCACCTTTACGGCCACGTCAAGCCCCGACACACTGCCGGCGGGAAGATCCTTCTGGGTCTGGTCGCCGGTGACGATCACCTTCGAGCCGAACCCGATCCTGGTCAGGAACATTTTCATCTGGGCGGGCGTCGTGTTCTGGGCCTCATCCAGTATAATGTAGGCGTTATCCAGCGTGCGGCCGCGCATATAAGCCAGCGGGGCGACCTCGATGAGCCCCTTCTCCGCGTTGTGCTGGTAGCTCTCCGCGCCCATGATCTGATACAGCGCGTCATACAGGGGGCGCAGATACGGATCGATCTTGCTCTGCAGATCGCCCGGCAGAAACCCGAGCTTCTCTCCCGCCTCAATGGCCGGCCGTGTCAGAATGATCCTTCCCACCTCTCCGTCCTTAAACGCCTGGATCGCCATCGCCATCGCGAGATATGTCTTTCCGGTTCCCGCGGGGCCGATGCCGAATACGATCATCTTCCTGCGGATCGCGTCCACATAGTCTTTCTGCCCGAGCGTCTTGGGCTTTACCGGACGGCCGTTCACCGTCCGGCAGATGATATCCCTGTCGATCTCCAGGATCTCCGAATCCTTCTCGGAAAATGACAGCGCCAGTGCGTAATCCACGTTCTGGGCCGTGATCGGGCTTCCACGTTTCGACAGCTCCAGCAGATTATTAAAAACACTTCTGGCCCTGTGGACCGTGTCCTCCGGGCCGATGATCTTAAGCTGCCCGTCCCGCGACACCATCGTCACGTGCAGGGTGCGTTCGATCTTCTTCAGATACTCATCGAACTGACCGCAGACATTGCGCTCATGCTCCATCGGAATATCGATCATGGTCTCTGTTACACTCATGATTCTTCCTTCAACTCCTCATCCGGCGTATCCGGTATCGCAACGGGTCCGGCCTGCGTGATCTCCTCCTCGGCCGTCACCGCGCACTCTATCAGATAGGATGCGCCATACTCTAGTATTTTAACATTATTTTCTATAATGTGTACCCCCTTTTCACATAAATTTTCAAGATATTTTGCCTCTTCGCGCCGCGCGGCGGCCGAAATCTCTTCCTCGGTACAGACCCGGTCGTAAATACGCGCCTCCCTCGCCTCTGTTTTCACCACATAAACCGGCAGATAGAAATCGCCGAACAGCCGCAGCTGGCTGCTCTCGGAGGTCTCATTCCAGACGGTATCGTCCATCCGCGCCTCCGGTTCCGGCAATATTCCTGCCAGCCCGGTCTTCTCCGCAAGCCATCGTAGGAAGGAGACCGCTCCGTTTCTCAGCGCCCCGGAAAACTCTCCCGCGGCAGGGATGCGCAGGCAGGCGCGAAACGCTCCCGCCGATACCGTACAGCGCCTGCGGACGCGGCCGGTAGGATACTCCTCGCGCCGCAGTTTCGGGATCCGCGTCCTGTATGTATAGCTGGTGCGCGCATAGACGTCGGCGTCCGCGTGTACATATTTCGTCCTCACCACTTCGCCCGCGTCGTTCATCACCGACAGCTCCGATGAAACCAGAAGCTGCCCCTGCTCGACCGGATCGCCGACAGACACGCAGGCCTTTCCCTGCCGCACGATCATGCGGGTAACCGTGCCGGAAACAGCCGCAGTCAGTTCGCAGGGCGAATCGTCCCTCTGCGGAACCTGCGACAGAACCTCATTCTCCTTCACCCGCACGATCAGCCGCGTTCCCGAGATTCCTGCGGATACCCAGGTGATCTCCGGGAACGCGCTGCGGATCGACTCCTCCAGATCCTCGCAGGAGATCCTGTCCTTTCGCATTCCGTACCGGATATCGAGCGATTCCAGATACGTCAGAAGCGTATCCCGGCTGTAATGATAATTCCCCTCAAAAGTAATATTCCAGACAAAAAATGTCAATCCGTAAAGCAGGCAGGCGCAGGCCAGAATCCCGCACAGAGCCCCCTCCCGGCGCCGGTTTCTGTAAATAAAAAAAGGGAGGCCGTATCTTCCCGTGATCCGCACCCGGACGCCCGCTTTCTTCGCAAACGGACGGATCTTCCGGAACTGGTCAAGCTCCATGAAGCATTCCGCGCCATGGGCTCCGTCCGGGCGCAGATCCCACGGTTCCACGCCTCCCTGTCCGCACAGATTCAGGAACCGTTCCAGCCCGCCCCCTCTGATCCTCACCCGCAGGTATCCTTTTCCGCGGCAGTTCATCCCGCCTGTCAAACCGAATCCCCCCAATCCTTTCCTTGAGCGCCGTCCCTCTTCCGGCGAGCGACATTCTTCTTCCGACGGCAGCGTCATCCCTCTTCCGGCGGCAGCGTTATCCTTCTTCCTGCGGCAGCGTCATCCGCCTTCCATACATACGGAAATGATCTGTCCGCCGATCATCATTTCATCCTTCGTATAGTACTCGATCCTGAGTCTTTTTCCGCATACGGCCACCCGGCAGGTCTTCGCCCTGAGTCTGATCTCCTGTTCGCTGAAGTATTCGATGCGCCGGTAGTTCTCAATATGCAGATTCTGCCTGCCGACCATCGTGATCACAGGCTCTCCGGGTATCACGTCCTGCGGAATATGGAGAGCCGACGCCGTCCGGTTTCCGACATTTCCACGCATTTTTTCCATCCCGCTTTCCGTCGCTCAACTATGAATATGCAGAAAATGGAAATTTTAGAAGAAACTATCAGAACAGCGCAGAACGCGGAACGCCGTTCCGCGCGCTGACGTTTCACATGCTGACGTTCCACACGCTGACGTTTCGCGCGCTGACGTTTCGCGCGCTGACGGCAGATGTTTCGCGCTGACAAAACAAAAGACCCCCGGCTGAAAACCGGGGGCACGAACATACAAATGAAATTAATTATACTTCCTTTTTCTCGCAGCTTCGGACTTTTTCTTACGTCTTACGCTGGGCTTCTCGTAATGCTCTCTCTTGCGGATCTCCTGCTGAATGCCGGCCTTGGCGCAGTTTCTTTTGAATCTGCGCAGGGCACTGTCCAGAGACTCGTTGTCCTTAACGATTACGTTCGACATCGCTCACACCTAACCTCCCTCCAGTTGCTAATTTGTGCACAATACAACTGTTTGGGTATATCCTAGCACTGTCATGATTATAACCATAAAATTGCCATTCGTCAACTGGTTTTTTTCACGGATAACGACTTTTTAGCAATTTTTTAACGCAGATCTCATCGATCAGCCGTGGAGCTGGCCCTTCAGAACCTCCGCTGCCTCTTCAAGCGCCCGGTCGATCCCCGCGGGATCCTTGCCGCCGGCCTGGGCCATGCCCGGCCGTCCGCCGCCGCCGCCGCCGACAAGACACGCGATGGCCTTAATCAGGTTGCCCGCGTGGGCTCCCGCCTTCTGGGCAGCGTCCGTGGCTGTGGCCATCAGATTCACCCTGCCGTCCTGGACCGAGGCGATGACGATAACGCCCTCGCCCAGCTTCTCCTTCATCTGGTCGCCCAGGCCGCGCAGTCCGTTCATATCCACATCGGCCACCCTGGTGATCAGCGTCTTCACGCCGCCGATCTCTTTCACCTGGCTCATCACATCGCCCATGGCGCTGCCTGCCAGCTTGCTCTTAAGCTTCTCGTTCTCCGAGCGCAGGGTGCGGATCTCCTCCAGCATGGACTCGATCTTCTTCGTCAGTTCCGCGGGCGTCGTCTTCGCCGTGCGAACCGCCTCGTGGAACTGCTCCTCCACGCCTTTATAATAAGCCGTCAGACCTTCCCCGGTCAGGGCCTCGATCCTGCGCACGCCTGCCGCGATGCCGGTCTCCGAAAGGATCTTGAACTGGGAAATGACTCCCGTATTGCCTACATGGGTGCCGCCGCACAGCTCGATGGAGAAATCACCCATCTTCACCACGCGGACCTTCTCTCCGTATTTCTCGCCGAAGAGGGCCATCGCGCCCGTCTTCTTGGCCTCGTCCAGGCTCATCTCCTGCGTTACCACCGGAAGCGACTCACGGATCTCCTGATTGACCAGATCCTCCACCTTCCCAAGCTCCTCCGCCGTCATCGCGGAGAAATGGGTGAAATCGAAACGCAGACGCCCGGCGTCCACATAGGAACCGGCCTGCTCCACATGGTCTCCCAGGACCGTGCGCAGCGCCTTCTGAAGCAGATGGGTCGCGCTGTGGTTCTT
>CANQGA010000096.1 GCA_947600145.1 uncultured Lachnospiraceae bacterium
GATTTTAATGTAGTACACAGAAAATATCACGTTGAAAAGCGTGGTCTTTTCTCTGTCCTCCATTAGTGTAACCTTTCTCCTCCGTCACTGTTGATATAGACGCATTTCAGGACTTCCTGGTCATAGTGGTCCCGTATATAGGCGTCTACTTTTTCCCACAATGCAGCGTTCTGTTCATTCCCTGCGTAAAGCCCGCCAAAATAAAACGGCGAGACCAGCCTTCTCCGGCCCTCACAGACCTCCTCCTTCCCCTCAAACAGATACACCAGCTTCCCGATAAAGCATCCCTGTTCTTTCCCTGCTTTCTGCCGGTGGATATGGTCCTCATCCGCTTCGATATACAGGTACTCACAGGCCTTCTTTTCGGCAGCCGGCTCTCCCATCTCCGGGATCTCTTTTTCGATCGCGTGCACCTTGTTCATTACTGTTTCCTTCGTGATCGTCTGCCCTTTTGTCCGGATGGATTCTGCCGCGTGCTGATAGGAGTGGACTTCCGCCTCATTCAGGATCTTTGCTTCCGCAACGGAAGTGAAGCGTTCCCGGTCCGGGAGCCGGAGCAGCTCATCCAGCAGGCATCTGGTCTTCCCTTCCCGGTCCTTATAAAGGGTATGGGTAAAGGTAACGTCCCCCACGCTGGAGATCAGGGTGCGCTCCCGGCGCCTCTGCACGGTATAGCAGCCTTTGCGTTTCCCGCTTTCCCGGATCAGCGTGTCCGCGCTTGTCAGTGTCAGCCCCAGGAAACCTGCCGCCATCTGGTTCGTCAGTTCATGAACAGTCTCCTCAAATGTGGGGAATGTGTCCAGATGTTTTAAAAAATCTTCTTCCGCATTTAATAAACCGCTGACAAGACCGTTGATTAATGTTATAATATCCATGAGTATTGGTACTCCTTTCGGTTTGTATTTTTTGGTCGAAATCATTATACCTCAAGGAACCAATACTCTTTTCATTTATTTTTTATCAACTGACTATTTCTTTACTCCAACTATAAAAACAGCAAACTGCCCCGCGGGGCCGGAACGTTCCGTACCCGCGGGGCTGCGTCTTCTTCCGCTTACTGGCCGCAGCCGCAGCCGCCCGTGCTGTTATTCGCCGCGTTGGCCGACGCCAGCGCGCTGTAATAGCCGGTGTAATCGTAATTGTACGGCGTCAGGATCTGGGTGGTATCGGAAGCGCAGGCGTTCCCGCAGCCGCAGGCAGTCGTATTTCCACAGCCGCAGGTCGTCGTCGTAGTCGTCGTTGTATTGCAGCCGCAGCCGGTGTTTCCGGTGCTTCCGCCGGCTACGCCGCTGTTATTGCCGGAATTGCAGCCGCAGGTATTGCCGTTGCTGCATCCGCAGGTGCCGCAGGTATTGCCGCAGCCGCAGGGACGGATGCAGGGACGTAAGCCGCAGGAACCGCACCCGGTATTGCCGGTACTGCCGCCGGCCACGCCGCTGTTATTGCCGTTACCGCTTCCGGAATTATTGCCGCAGCTGCAGGTGCAGGTACATTTGCAGGTGCAGGGACTGCCGCTGTTATTGCCGGTATTTCCGCCGCCCACATTGCCGCTGTTTCCGCTGCCGCCGGCAGGCCGGCAGAAATAGAAACATCTCTTCTGGCAGTAGTAACCGTTGTTATTGCCGTTGTCCGTATTGCCGCCGGCCACGCCGCCGTTATTCCCGTTACCGCAGCCGCAGCAGTTTCTCCTGCAGCATCCGCAAAGATTACATCCAAAATAACTCATATGATCAAATCTCCTTTGGTTTTCATGTTTGTACTATATCCTATGTAGGAGTTGGACATTGTGTGAATAGCCTGGTCGGACGGATGTCTTTACGGCAGCCGCGGCCCGGGAGCCGGCCGGCGGCGATATTCCGTTTGTAATTCCCAAAGATATGTGATAGACTTTCAATAACAGAGACCGGCATCCCACAAGGAGGAATCTTCCATGAAAAAGCAGCTGAAAATCATCCTGATCGGCGCGGGCAACCGCGGCGAAACCTATACTGATATCATGGCGCAAATGCCGGACAGGTTTCAGGTTACAGCGGTCGCGGAGCCCATCGACAGCCGCAGGCTCGCGATCCAGAAGAAGCACGGTATTCCGGACGAGCTCTGCTTTACCGACTGGCGTCCTCTCCTTGATCTTGGCAGGATCGCCGACGCGGCCATCATCTCCACGATGGACAGACAGCACTATGAACCGGCCATGAAGGCCATTTCCCTGGGCTACGACCTGCTCCTGGAAAAGCCTGTTTCCCCGGATCCCGCCGAATGCCTGCGCATCGCCGAGGCCGCGGCCGCGGGGAACGCAAAGGTCGTAGTCTGCCATGTGCTCCGCTATACGCCGTTCTTCCTCACGTTAAAGAAGCTGATCGACGACGGCCGTCTGGGCGAGATCATTTCCATCAATCATGAAGAATGTGTGGGCAACGTCCACCAGAGCCACAGCTTCGTCCGGGGCAACTGGGGCAATACCGCGCGCTCCTCCTTCATGCTGCTTCAGAAATCCTGCCATGACATCGACATCCTTCAGTGGCTGATCGGCAGGCGCTGCCTGAAGGTCCAGTCCTTCGGCTCACTGACTTATTTTAAGGCGAAGAACGCGCCCGCCGGATCGCCGGACTATTGCATCGAGGGCTGTCCCGCCGGGGATACCTGCCCCTATAACGCGGTGAAGCTCTATCTGGACGACAAGAAAAACGACTGGTTCCGCACCACCTGCGCGCGGGAGGCGGATCCCACCGACGAGATGGTCAGGCATGCCCTGCGCACGACCCAGTACGGCAAATGCGTCTACAAGTGCGACAATGACGTGGTGGACCATCAGACCGTGAATATGCTCTTTGAGGACGACGTGACCGTGACCTTTACGATGAACGCCTTCAACCGGGGCGGACGGTTTATCCATATCATGGGAACGAAAGGCGAAGCGCGGGCGGCATTAAGCGGGAACCGGCCCGTCACTCTGTATGACTTTGAGACCAAAAGCACGACAGAGATCCCGCTCACCGGCGAAGACGGCGTCTTGGGCGGTCACGGCGGCGGGGACGAGGGCATCATAAACGCGTTCTACGAATATCTGACCGGTACATACACGGGCAGCTCCATCTCCGATATCGGCGTGTCGGTGGAAAACCACCTGACCGTCTTCGCGGCGGAACAGTCCAGGCTCACGGGCCAGACCGTGGACATGGAGGAATACATCCGCGGCCTTAACCGGCATTACGCCTATTTCTGCAATAAAGAATGTGAATATTTCCCCTGCCATCCCACCGGCGGGAGGGAGGAATTCAACTGCCTGTTCTGCTACTGCCCTCTGTACACGCTGGGCGAAGACTGCGGCGGCAATTTCCGATACCTTCCGAACGGACATAAGGACTGCAGCGGATGCATCTTCCCCCATCTTCCGGAGAACTACGACGCGGTGACCGGAAGGTACGGCGACATCGTCAAAGCCATGGACCGCGTCCGGGCGGCGCGCCCCTCCGGACAGGAAAATGATGATTAGGAAAATATTAATATTTTCTGATGGGAATCCTAATGAATACCGCTCCGCAATCTGATATACTTATCAGCAAAGGCATAACCAACAAGGAGGCTCCCATGCCGGATAAGATCCTAATCGTCGACGACGAGACCGCCATCGCGGACCTGGTGGAGGTCTATCTGCAGAACGAGAACTACACCGTATTCAAATATTACACCGCCGGCGACGCCCTGGCCTGCGTCGAGCGCGAGGAACTGGATCTGGCGATCCTGGACATCATGCTGCCGGACATGAGCGGCTACGATCTGTGCCGCCGGATCCGGCAGAACCATACCTACCCGGTCATCATGCTGACCGCCAGGGACGAGGAGATGGACAAGATCACCGGGCTGACCCTGGGCGCCGACGATTACATGACCAAACCGTTCCGCCCTCTGGAGCTGGTGGCCCGGGTGAAGGCCCAACTGCGCCGCTACAAGCGCTACAATCCTGCCAGCGCCGCCGCGTCCGACGCGGAAGCGGACGTGCTCACCCATTCGGGCCTGCTGCTGAACGTCCGGACCCACGAATGTATGCTGAACGAACGGCCGCTGACGCTGACCCCGACAGAATTCTCGATCCTGCGGATCCTTCTGGAGAACAAGGGAAACGTGGTCAGCGCCGAGGAGCTGTTCCATCAGATCTGGCAGGACGAATATTACAGCAAGAGCAACAACACGATCACCGTCCATATCCGCCACCTGCGGGAGAAGCTGGGCGACACCGTCGAGAACCCAAACTATATCCGAACCATCTGGGGAGTGGGGTATAAAATTGAAAAATAACCGCAGATCCGACTATTCCGGCTTCAAACGAAAGCTTTATCTCCGCCTGGTATTCATCGGCGTCGCCGCGCCGGTCCTGATCTATCTCTTCTACCTGAGATTATGGTATCGACGCGGCGGCGATGTGATGGTGTCCGTTTTCCGCGCTCTCTTCCGGATCAGCGACGAAGAAGCCCACCGGCTCTATACGATCATTTTCCGCGGCAACATCGCATTCTTCTGGATCGCCGCGATCCTGATCCTGTTTTTCCTGCTGCTGCGGATGATCCTGAACTGGTTCACCAATTACTTCGACGCGATCAACCGCGGCATCGACGGCCTTCTGTCCGACGACGGCGATATCAGCCTGCCGCCGGAGATGTCCGCCACCGAGCGCAAGCTGAACGAAGTGAGATCCGAGCTTCACAAGCGCGCCGTGGACGCCCAGCTGGCCGAGCAGCGCAAGAACGATCTGGTCATGTACCTGGCCCACGACATCCGCACGCCCCTCACCTCGGTCATCGGCTATCTGAGCCTCCTGTCCGAGGCTCCGGACATGCCAGCCGAGCAGCGGACCCGCTATGTGGGCATCACGCTGGACAAAGCTTACCGGCTTGAGAAAATGATCAACGAATTTTTTGAGATCACCCGCTATAACCTGAATGAGATCACGCTCGCGAAGGAGAAGATCGACCTCTGTTATATGCTGGTGCAGCTGACCGACGAATTCTCCCCGCTTCTCATGGAGCACGGCAACACCGCCGTTCTGGACGCCGACGAGGATCTGACCGTCTGCGGCGACCCGGACCGTCTTGCCAGGGTCTTCCAGAACATCCTGAAAAACGCGGCCGCTTACAGCGATCCCGGCACCGAGATCCGCATCACCGCGTGGGAGTCGGACGACTCCGTCGTGATCGTTTTCCGGAATCACGGCAGGACCATCCCCCGCGAGAAGCTGTCCTCCCTGTTTGAGAAATTCTACCGGTTGGATGAAGCCCGCGCCTCCGTCACCGGCGGCGCCGGTCTGGGACTCGCCATCGCCAAAGAGATCGTCACGCTCCACGGCGGAACGATCGCGGCGGAAAGCAGCGACGGGATCGTGGAATTTACGGTCACGCTGCCAAAGCAGCCGGCGCCGTAAATCTCAATTTTACATTAACAGTTTCTTAGGAATCTAATAAGCCGATATTAAAGAACGGATCACTCCTATCCTGTAAAATGTATCTGACAGGAGGCATGATAATCATGAATGAACGATCTGACCAAAAACATCTAAACCCGGGCGCCGGATGCGCCCGCCGTAATCCCGGCGCCCGCCCGCGCCGCAGATCCGCGTCCGGACGAAGAGTCCGCTTCCGGTTTCTCTTCCTCTGCGCCGCGGCCGCCGCAGCCCTGCTCTGCCTTCCGGTCTTTCTTGCCCGGAAAGTCCCGGAAGCCGGGACATCGGGACCATTGTCCATCCTGCGAAACGATCTGCCCGATTCCATGATCCGGATCGTGAATCCGTCGGGACAAGGCCGGGATGGAGACGGCGCGGACGCAGCCGGCATCTCCGGCGCTTCCGGTGACGCGGACGCAGCCGGGATCTCCGGCACGGCCGGCGGCGACGACGCGGCTGGCGGCGACGGCGCGGCCGGTTCCGATTCCGACACCCCCTGGTATCTTCTTCTGGTCAACCGCACCCATCCGCTTCCCGACGGCTGGCAGGATCAGCTGGAACTGACCGAACTTTCCAACGGCCAGTCTGTAGACTCCCGCATCTATCCGTCGCTCCAGGCCATGTTCGACGCCATGCGTGCCGACGGCGTATACCCCGTCGTCGCCTCCGGCTTCCGCACCACGGAAAAGCAGCAGAGCCTGATGGATGAAAAGATCGCGTCCTTCGAATCACAGGGCTATTCCGCCGAAAAAGCGAAAAAAGAAGCCGAAACCTGGGTCGCCGTTCCCGGTACCAGCGAACATCAGCTCGGCTCCGCCGTGGATATCAACGCCGACGGCATCCATTCCGCCGGCTACCAGGTCTATGAATGGCTGGATGAGCACGCCCACGAATACGGCTTCATCCACCGCTACCCGAAAGATAAGACCAGGATCACCGGCATCAGCAACGAGCCCTGGCACTACCGCTATGTAGGGCCGGACGCCGCGGCAGAGATCCACCGCCGCGGCATCTGCCTGGAAGAATATCTTGGCGAGACGCCCTGAAGCGTACCGTCAGTTCTCCCGGCCCGCGCTCTGCTCCCGGCTTCCGGGGCAGACCGCTACGCGCATGCAGCCGTCCCGGTATCCGTCAGCGCCGGATTGTCAAAGGCCGGATTCAGCGCGTAGAAATTGCGGCTGTCCAGATGATCCTGCACGGAACGCAGCGCTTCGCCGAAGCGCTGGAAATGCACGATCTCCCGCTCCCGCAGGAAGCGGATCGGGTCGCAGACTTCCGGATCCGAAACCACCCGGAGAATATTGTCGTAGGTGGTTCTCGCCTTCTGTTCGGCCGCCAGACACTCGAAAAGATCCGTGATCGGGTCGCCCTTTGACTGGAACTCACAGGCATTGAAGGGAACACCTCCGGCCGCCTGGGGCCAGATCCCGTTCGTATGATCGATATAGTAAGGTCCGAGGCCGGACGCGGCGATCTGCTCCGCGGTCAGGCCTTTCGTCAGCTGATGGATGATCGCCGCGATCATCTCCATATGGGCCAGCTCCTCTGTTCCCACATCGGTCAGAACCGCCTTTCCGATATCGTAAGGCATCGCGTAGCGCTGGGAGAGATACCGCATGGACGCGGCAATCTCGCCGTCCGGCCCGCCGTACTGGCTCGCGATGAACTGCGCCAGCTGCGGGTTCGGCGTCGTGATATTGACCGGATGCTGTAAGCGTTTCTCATATCTCCACATACTCTAACGGCCTCCTTCCCAGGGCCAGGGCCCCTGGATCCAGCTCCAGTATCCGCCGGCCGAATTTACTGTTTCCGCCGTCAGCGGCCCGCAGGCCGACTGATAGGCGTCCATAGCCTCGCGGCGTGTGCGCGCCACATTCTGATAATAGTTAAATGCCTGCTGGTCGCAGGGATGGGTATCCAGAAACAGCAGCACGTCGTCCATCGCGAAGCTGGCCTGGTCGATCACATTCAGAAGCTGCAGACAGTTTTCATTCATGCGCCGCACCTCCCCATCACAAACGGATAATCCAGATCCGGGAAGATGGTTCCCTGTCTGAGACCCTGCTCCGGCGTATACGTCTGGCCCCACTGCTGCCAGGGCACATATCCCATACCTGCCGGGAACTGTTCGATGCCGCCCAGCGCCGTGTTCGGACAGCTGATCACGGCAGACGGCGGATTCATGCAGGAACAATTCATCACTATGACTACTCCTCTCAATAGAATACTGATAATAGTAGTCTATGAAGCAGGATCCATATCGTGCGCGGCACCCGGTGAAATAAGGACATCGTTTCCGCGCAGCTCCAGTCCATGGTTCATCAGTTTATTGTAACAGTACCGGATAATATCACGGCGGCGTATGATCCCGATGAAGTTCTCCTGATCGTCCACCACAGGCACGAAGTTCTGGTTCAGCGCCTTGTCGATCAGGTCCTCCATCGTCGCGTCCACCCGGACCGGCTGATAATCCACTCTGCGCGGGATCGACGAGACACAGATATGCTCCGCGTTCTTAAGGCTTAAGTTATACTGATTCTTGATCCCCCAGAGCATGTCGCCTTCCGTGATCGAGCCTACATAGCCGCCCTTCCGGCTCAGAACCGGAACCGCGGTGAATTTGCGGCTTTCCATCTTCTCCAGCGCCTGCCTGAGAGACTCATCATCATAGATAAACGCGACCTCGCTCTTCGGTGTCAGAAAAAATAAGATGTTCATAAGTACCCCCCGTGCAAGTTATTTTATGGCTTTTAATTTTACCATAGGTCTCTGAATGGGGTGTGAACAATTTCTTATATTTTTATTAAGGGGCAAAAGGCAGGCTCCCGCCTGACGCGCGCGGAAACCTGCCTTTTACAGGATGCCATATCCGATGCCTGACCGTTACTCCAGATAATCCAGAGGATCCACGGTCTCCCCGCCGCGGCGCAGCTCAAAGTACAGGTTGCTGCCCTCGACGGAATAATACTTGGTGGGTTCGGCAATATAGCCCAGGATCTGTCCGGCCTCCAGGTACTCATTTTCCACCACGGGGATCTCCTTCAGCTGGCCGCACACCGCCACATAATCGTTGCCCAGATCCAGCATCACGTAGTTACCGATCTCCTCGTTGACGCCCAGCGCCATGACACGGGCGTCGGCGGGCGCCGCCACCGGATCGCTGACCTCGCCCTGAATGACGATGGCGGGGCTGCACTGGTACTGCTTCAGCGTCGGGAAATAGATCGTGGAATCCATGCTGTAATCCAGCAGGACATTGCCGCGGACGGGCCATGCCATACGGCTGGAATCCGTGAAATCAAGCACCAGCGGAGTGGCTGCCTCGATCCCTGTCCCAACCTGGGCCGCCGGTTCTTCCTCCGGTTCAGGGTCATTGGCCGCGTAAGCGCTCGGCTGTCTGGCCTCCGTCTCGGACTGCCGCTCTGCCGGGGCGGAAGTCTCCGTCCGCGAAGGCGTCTGCGCATCGGAGGCGCCGGCGGTCTGCGGCCCTGTCTTTTGAGGACTTTCCTCCGCGATCAGGGAACCGGAATCCTCCATCTGGATGTACGGATTTTCCTCCCCCGGCAGACGCCCTCTCTGGATGGTGACGACGCCTGCCGCGGCAACAATAGTCAGCAGACCCAGCACCAGCATGACAAGAAACAGCTTGTCTTTAAACAGTTGATTGAATTTCTCTTTCATTGTTATCACCTCGGTAGTAGTTTTGCCAGAGGTGATGGAGTTATTCATAGCTTTCGGAAATATTTTCGAGATCCACGGTAACGCCGTGATAATAATAGTTCAGGATCTCCACGGCGCTTAACCCCTCCCCGGCGAGATGGCTGGCGCCGTACTGGCTCAGTCCAAGACCGTGTCCCTGACCCCGGCAGACGGCCTGAACGTTTCCTTCGTGCAGTTTCAGCGTGAAGGCGGAAGACGGAAGCGACAGCATTTCCCGGACTTCGTCTCCCGTGTAGATATGGCTTCCGATCTGGTACTCGGCGACATAGCCGGAAGAATCCTGCGAGACCAGCTGAAGCGTATCCGGAAGCCGCTCTCCGGCGGATCCCCCATTCTCTCCGCCGCCGGCCGTCAGTGCAGCAAACTCTTCGGGAGTCCATTCCCGGATCGTCAGATAACCGTCCGCCTCCAGGTCGAAGCTGCTGTCCGTTGTCTGCAGATACGGATGGGCCGCATCGCCGGCGCGGGTCTTCCCGGCGCTCGCCCGGTGGAACAGCGGCTCGATCAGCTGTCCGTCGCAGAGGATCACCAGGCCGTCGGTCTCCTCCACCGCCTGTTTCGCCTTCTCCAGATATTCCGGAAAATGCTCCCCGTCCCGCAGCTGCTCCGCCCCATCCGGGTACACCGCATCCGGATCCTCCACAACGATCTGTCCGGATCCGTCCCTCTGCCGGTAAAGCCAGGTACGGGCGATGACCGCCTGCGCCTTGACGGCTTCCATCTCGTAGTCCATCGGGATCTGACTCACCACGGCGGCGGCCAGATACTCCTTCTCGTCCACATACCCCTGCCGGCCGCTCAGGTACACGCGCTGTCCGCTCCGGGACGCCCCGCTGAGCCCATTTCCTCCCAGCCCGCCAAAGCCCGCAGTTCCTTCATATCCTGCCAGGCTTCCGTTCCAGGCCAGTGTAACCGCGTACGGCAGCAGAACAGCCGCCGCCAGGACGAGCATGCCCCGGCGCGCCCGCCTGCCGATCCCCCATTTCCCCGTTCCCGGCATAAAAACCCCCTTCACAGCCTGTCTGTCACAGTCTATGAAGGGGGTTCAGATCTTATGTATCCAACAGCTGCCGCGCATGCCCTATCCGGGCCGGCCTGCCCGCAGGGCGGCTTCCGCTTTCACTGTATCCGGCGGGGCCGGGCAGGAAAGGGGCGGGCGCCGCGGTTACAGCTCCACCTTGATCTTATCCAGGTGCCAGATATCCTTCACGTACTCTTCGATGGTACGGTCGGAGGAGAATTTGCCGGAGTGGGCCACGTTCAAAATCGCTGCCTTCGTCCACCACTCCCGGTTGCGGTACGCCTGGTCGATCCTTCTCTGGGCGTCCGCGTAAGACCAGAAATCCTTCAGGATGAAATACGTATCCGCCCGGTCGCTGGACCTGGTGTTTAAGAGCGAATCGTAGATATCGCGGAACAGCTCCGGATTCTGCGGCGAGAAGTAACCGTTGATCAGCTGCATCAGAATCCGGCGGATCGTCTGGTCATTGTTGAAGATATCCATCGGATAGTATCCGCCGTTCTTCTCGTAGTTGATCACCTCGTCCGCCGACATGCCGAAGATGAACGCGTTCTCGATGCCGACCTCCTCGACGATCTCCACATTGGCTCCGTCCATGGTTCCCAGTGTCAGGGCGCCGTTCAGCATGAACTTCATGTTGCCGGTTCCGGAAGCCTCCTTGCTGGCCGTGGAGATCTGCTCGCTGACGTCCGCCGCCGCGAAAATGATCTCCGCGTTGCTGACACGGTACTCCTCGATGAAGACCACCTTGAGCTTGCCCTGGATCGACGGGTCGTTGTTGACCACCTCGGCCACAGAGTTGATCAGCTTGATCGTCAGCTTCGCTCTCTTATAACCGGCAGCCGCCTTGGCGCCGAAGATAAACGTCCTCGGAATCATATCCAGGTTCGGATCGTCCTTCAGCCTGCTGTACAGATACATTACATGAAGGATATTAAGGAGCTGTCTCTTATACTCGTGGAGACGCTTCACCTGCACGTCGAAGATGGAGTTGGGATCCACGTCGATGCCGTTATT
>CANQGA010000097.1 GCA_947600145.1 uncultured Lachnospiraceae bacterium
GAACCATGCCTCCAAAGCCTGCATGACCAGTTCCGTCCGTTCCTGCGCCTTCATCCCGGAGAAATATTTCTCTTCCGCCTCTGCCGGCATCTTCACCGTCACAGGCTTTCTCTGGACAGAACCCTTGACCGGATGCAGGATTCCTTCCAGCTTCTCTTCTGTCAGTTTCCCCACTTCCGCCCGGATCGCCTTCGCCATCTTCTCGTTTATCCTGGACTCCTGCGCTGCCACTGCCTTCTGTTCTTCCTCCGGCAGATAAGACAGCTCCACTGCCGCCGTCAGCGTCAGGTCCCCGGCATCCAGCCTGTCCTTAAACGGCCGAATCAGTTTATCCACCCTCATATACCGGGCGATGTTCCTGCCAGTCATCCCATATTCTTCTCCGATACCGTCCCGGCTCCTGGACTTGTGGACATCATGTCCACAAGTTCCAATCTCTTCTATCTCACGCAGGATATCATTACGCCTGCCCTGGCTGATGACCTTCTCATATCTTGCAGACAACACCGCCGCTTTCTCGCTCGGCGTCAGATCTGTGAAGGATCTCTGGATCACATTCGTCTCGATCACATAAACATAAGCCTCTTCGTCGGTCAGCCCCTCCTTCACGACAGCCGGGATCTCCGTCAACCCCGCAATCTCCGCCGCATTTCTCCGGTTATGGCCGGCCATCATCTCATAGCCCCTGCCCTTCTTCCGCACGATCACCGGAACCAGCACCCCATGCTCCCTGATACTCTCCACCATATCATCCAGGCGCTCACCCTCATACAAATGGAATGGGTGGTTAGGGAACGACTTGATTTTGTCAATCGGAAGACTCTGGAGACCGTTCCCGGTCTCCACTTGCATCACATCCGCAGTCAGCATATCCACCGCATCAAAGATCTTCCTCTTCGGAGCATTAGCTTTCATTCGCAGCCACCTCCTTTGCCAGTTCTTCATAAGCCCTGCACGCATTGCTCTCCGGCGCATACTCAGTCAAAGGCTCGCTGTAATAGACAGACTCCCCGACTTTAACCGTATTTGGAATCCTGCTTCCAAATATCCGAAACTGCCCCTGGAATGTTTCCTGCATCTGTTCCATGACCGTCCTGCAGAGAACCGTCCTCGCGTCACACATCGTGAGAAGGATCCCCGCCACATTCAGCCGGCTGTTGATGCGGTTCCTGATCTTCCTCACCGTCTTCAGGAAATCCTGAAGCCCCATCATCGCCAGAAGCTGCGGGTTCACCGTCACGATCACTTCATCTGCCGCCGCCATTGCGTTAATATTCAGTGCTCCCAGAGACGGACAGGTATCAATAAGGATATAATCGTATTCCTCTCTCAGCGGCTCCAGGATCGCCGCCAGCATCCTCTCAGCGCCCATCTCCAGCCTTAATTTTGCGTCCACCGCTGAAAGCTGCATGGAAGACGGGATGAAATCCACGCCGTTCCTCTCCCGGATATATTCCCCCTCATCCGGCAGATCTTCGTCCCCGATCACGTTCATCATCAAATCCCCGACCGTCACATCCGCATCTTCCACCCCGAAGCAGGTGGTCAGGTTGGACTGTGGATCAAAGTCCACAGCCAACACCTTCCTGCCGCATTTCTGCAGGGAATACGCCAGATTGAACGCGGTCACAGTTTTGCCGACGCCTCCCTTCATTGCGCCAATCATGATGATCTTTCCCATGCCTCTCACACCTCCAGTCCGTCTTCCGCCGCCGTGCCATAGCCCGTCTGCCTCTCCGCCACAAGCCGCGCGTGAAGCTCTTCCTTTTCTTTCAGGAACTTCTTCCTCAGCTTCTTTGTTTCCTCTTCCATGAAAGCCTTCTCTGCCTCCAGCATCTCTGCCCTGGCCCTGTCCTGCGTGATGATGAGCTTTCCATCCTCACATCTGACCAGGACCGGATCTCCGGCATGGAAGCCTGCCTCTTCCAGCCACAGGCCGTTCAGCCGTATCATGGGGGAAACCCGTCTGCCGTAACCGCCATATTCTCCTACCGTCAATTCCCTGTATTTTTTCTTTGCCATAAATTTTTCGCTCCTTTCATCTGCCCGGCCCTTAAGCCGGATACGGCCATCTGATTTTCCTATTCCAGTTCCGCCCAGATCGTCTGGAAACGAAAAAAGCGGAACCACGCTGCCTGTCAACCATTTACAGGCCAACAGCAACGCGCTTCCGCTTATAACTGCTCAAAAATTTCTTCCGGTTGTAACCATATCAGTGCTGTCATGAAGCATTTCCCAAAGACAGCAAAAACCCGCAAACGCTGATGTTTACGGGCTTTTTAAGCTCCCCGAGTTGGGCTCGAACCAACAACCCTTCGGTTAACAGCCGAATGCTCTACCATTGAGCTATCGAGGATTATTCAGTTTTCTTTTGAAATTCTCCGACAGCTTTCCGGTTGTAACCATATCACATGCTCTACCGACTGAGCTATCGAGGATTATCCGCGATCCGTCCCTGCATCTGCCATATCACAAACGCCTCAACGAATCAACAGCGTAATTATAAATCCCCTGTTCCCATTTGTCAAGGGATTTTCTGAACTTTTTCGGCAACTCTCCATAATCAAACTGACAATTTCGTTTTCAAGCTCTCAACACCTTTGTAACTAAACATATTCGACAAATATATACATATACTTCTTCCTATTCCTACGGGAAAGTACAATTCTATATGCGATTTGTATCCTGTCTCGCAAAACAACCACCCTTCTACAATTTCGCAGTCATCACATATTTTCCAGACAGCAGCAGATCAATCTCCGGGTTATTGCACTCTATCGTCTGCTTTAACAGCAACAATGTCTGAAGAGCAGTACTCTTCCCACTGCTATTCGCTCCCAGCAATACACTCAGATCAGACAATTTGATCCACTGAAGTTCGCTATATGATTTAAAATTCTCAACCATTATCTTTTTTATAGAGACTGCCATCTTATATCCTCCGCCATCATCCGCTGCCTTAATAAATCGACCGGAAATACTGTCTGATTTCTTCATTACGTATCGGACGTCCGGTTTTGTATGCCTCTCTCCAAGGCGATTGATTATGCGTCAGTTCGACCAGATCAAATGAACTACAAGATCCATAATAATTCCAGACAGCTTCCAAGGTTCCTTCCGCTTCCCCATCACCTGCTGTACAGATTCCTTCGTGCGCTGGAATCGGCTGCCTGCCGTATTTCTTGAAAAACTGATAGACATCCATATTCACCGGGCCATACTGCCAGGCTTCAAACTGATCCGCAAACAAGGGTACATCATCCCATACATAACTCCACCCCTGTGAAAGATAGAGCAATTTCTGCAGTTTCAAAGGAGTTATCCTGTCACTATCATGGTAAGAAAGATAAATCAGATACCGCGCGGCATCCATAATACGGATCATCTTATTCCCTCCCTGTATATCCGTCACATATCTATCTGTCAATTGTATTCTAACATACCCAATTAGTTTCAGCAATATCTTTCCCATATATCCTTCGAAAATTCACCGCATGTTTCCCAACTGATACCATTCTGCATCACCTGCATCATACCAACCAGGAAATCGTAGAGTTCCGGAAGAAATCATTCAATCTTAACATACTCCCTCTTCGTGCTGTCATTCACTTTGTCCTACCAAACCAGTACAGCTTCGTGGAACCAGCAAAGAAGAACAGCCACCTCCGCAGACTATCGCAGATATGGCTGTTCTTCTTTCAGTTCTTCAGTTCTTCACTTTCTCAACCCGGTGTCCCGTCTTCCGACATTTTCCGCCGTCTATCCTTCTCAGGCCTCTTCATCGTCCTTCCGGAAAGCCAGGATTCCGAAAGCGCCCATCATGCCCAGCGCGATCAGTCCAAACAGCGCCGCAGCGCCTACGGGAGCCTCATCTCCGGTCATCGGGGCCATGAACGCCAACGGCACATCCTCGTCCTCGATGTTCTCCAGCCGCTCAAAACTGGACAGCGGCGTCGGCTCATCGGTAATGTTCTCGATGGGCGGCGGGGTCGGAGTATTTCCGCCCGGGTTCGTCGGCTCCGGCGGGTTCGTCGGCTCCGGCGGGTTCGTCGGCTCCGGCGGATTCTCCGGTTCCGTCGGATTCTCCGGCGTGGTGTAGGTATTGGTAACTGTCACAGCGGCAGTTGCGCCTGCCGTCACAGTCGCCTCGCCCTCTCCGGTGACTGTAAGCGTGTAGCCGTTGATCCGGGCGTCCTCCTGATCCTCCGTCACGGTATAGGTACCGGGAACCAGATTAGCAAGCGTCTCACTGTTTGCTCCCGTGATCGTAATGGTATAACCTTCCGGATAGCTGGGGCCGGTTACCGTAAATGTAAATTCCTTACCAGCCGCCGCATCTCCTGCATCACCCGCAAGAGCCTTGGTAACGGTCAGGCTGCCGGATTCCTGCGAGTAATTGTATACATTGGCAACGTCAACCCTGACCTCACCGTCCTTAGGCACTACGGCAGGATTTTCAGCGGTTGCCCCGCCAGTCACTGTCAGAGTGTAGTTATCAATCTGCGCTTCATCCCAATCCTCCGTCACGGTATATTCACCGGCAGGCAGACCATTGATTGTGATGCTTTCTCCGTCCTTAAGTTTCACTTCGGCACTGCCATCTGTAAATGTCACTTCAGTCTCAGTACCACCCTTTGCGGCCTTGTAGGTGCCGCTCACGGTCATGTCCTTTCCGGCGATCGTGAATACAAATTCCATGTCTCCAACCGTGCCGGTAATATCGGGAGCGCCGGTAACTGCCTCTTTAACATCAACCGTCTTGGTGATAATCAGGCTGCCGACATCGCGCGTGTACTTATTGGTGATGATAACCTCAGGAATCTGATTCCTTCCCATAACAACAGGAGAATCTTCCGTCTCGCCGGTCACCTCCAACGTGTAACCTTCGATCTTTGCATCATTCTGATCCTCGGTCACAGTATAGCTGCCAGTGGGCAGGTCTTTGATCGTAATGCGTTCTCCCGCTTTAAGCACCACTTCTGCCTTACGTTCTGCAAATGTCACCTTATTGCCATTACTGTCAATGTAGTCACCATCCACATCTTCGGGTCCGGTAATGGTAAACCGATATTCCTTCTTGCTGAACTCCTCTGAAATATCCGTGCTGCCATCGACCTCGACCTTCTTAGTGACAGTCAGACCTCCGCGGTCGCGGGTGTAATTGTTGTAAGCCTCAACCGTGATCGTATTGTCTGTACCGCCAGCAGCTGCCCCAAGATCAAACTCCCAGGAATTAGGACGTCCCTCAATCGTCACGCCATTGAAGGTATATCCTTCAATCTTGTTATCGCCGATCTCAGTGATGACATAATGTCCGGGCTTCAGATTAATTTCCGCGTACCCAGCCGGAGCAACTGTAACTTCCTTAGAAACGCTATCACCGCTGACAGTCGTACCGGTAATCGCAAACGTGAACTCTTTCTCAACCGACGTATCCTCCTGACCGTCAAGGCGAACCGTCTTGATAATCCGGAGAGTTCTCTCGTCTTCATTCGGCTCGTAGGTATTGGTAAATGCCACATTCGCAGTCGAACCCTCTGTCACCTCGTAAGAGCCGAACCCCTTATCAACTGTCCATACATAGTTCGCGACATTTACACCGTACTGCGACTCCTTAACTACATAGTAGCCGGTCGGCAGGTCCTTAATGGTAACGCTGTTCTGCCAGTTTTCATCCGCCTTAACCGTAAGCGTGACATCGGCATAACCATCTTCGAATTTAATCGTACCGACCTCAGCATCTTCCTTATACAGCTTAAATGTATCATTCAGGTCGATCAATTCGACCCCGCCGTTGATGTACTCTTCCTCTGTAACAGCATTCTCAACCGCCTCAACATCGAAATGCAGGGTTTTCTCGGCAACCGGGAATCCCTCGGCAGGAGCCTCAATAGTCTTACTGATCTCCAAGTCACCGCGTGCGCGTTCGTTGGTCAACGTCAGCGTGCCATCGATGAGAGCTAATTTGGCATCAGGATATTTCCCCTTTTCCGCGTCGCTAGATAAGCCGTAATAGAATAAGGTGGCAGATTCTTTCGGCAATACATAACCATCCGGAGCTTGCGTTTCTACTAAGATGTAGTAATTGCCTTTATACAAATCGTCTCCACTAATCGTAAACCTGCCTTCCTCTCCATCCTGCCCAGTAGTATAGGTTCCTCCTTTATGGACGTCATATTTCTTGTTGTTAATTATAATAGTATCAGTAGGCGACAGCTCAGTATCTTCATCCAACACAATATAGAATTCGAACTCAGCTCCATCTAGATCCTTGCTGTTATCCTTACTGTCGGTCTTTCGCACAGTCAGCTCATAACTGCTGCCGCTGCCCTGGCCGGAGATAGTGCTGACATTGAAAGCATTCTGGTACCCGCTTTCTCCGTCATCGATACCATTGATGCTGGCTGTATTGGAAATCTGCACTCCCGCCCTCTGCTCAAGGATAAGGGCATCATAGGTAATCGTAAGTGCCATGCTGTCAGGTACTCTGATCTTAAACTGACCCTCTCCCTCGGACGGAAGCATCTCGAAAGGAACTATTTCCTGAGTATTAACATTCGTTACCTGAATCGTATCCAACTGGATCTGGATATTCTGGCTGGTATCCGTCACAGTCAGGAATTCGCTGCTGGCATCGTAATCCTCGCTATAAGGATTGACCTTCAGCGTAAACTTCACCAGATTGGTATCTCCAACCTGCTCAGCAGCCTTGGTCAGCTTGGCAGGAAGATACGGGAGCGTCGAATCAGCCGAGTATCGAGGGCTTTTTTCCGTGTCCGTAATCTCTGCATGGTTTTTGATTTGAATAGCCTTCATTGTGGTCGAGGTAGCATGTTCATCTAGCCATTCCTCGGTGGCCTGCACCTTATAGGTGAAGGAGAGCTGCCTCAGCCCGTTTATGTCGCAGTTAGTTAACACATCAAACAGCCAAAATGTGCTGCCTTCGGCTCCAAATCCAGCCAGTGGAGCATAGATATTCCCCTCGTTGTCCGTAGGTCCTTCCTTGATAGTCTGCGTCATTCTTGAAAGATCTCTAAATATTGACGTCAAGCCGGTCTGGACTGTAGTCGCATACAGACTGCCCTCCACATATTTCCAACCATCGGGAAGCACATCGTAAAAGGCTGCCCTTATACTCCTCTCATATGCACCATCCCAATCATTATATCCCAATTCCGAGGAGTACACTACATCATTATAATTCTTCACCACACCTTTAAAGTAATCCTGAACCGTGCTGTCCGTAGTATTTATGGTGACGGTATACTCAATGGTGTTGGTATTCTTATCCAGCACACCTGTTTTATTGATTGTATCGTTGTTATTAAAGAATACCGAGTATCCCGGCCTCTGTCCGCCATAACGCAGGAAAACGTTGTTCATGATGCCCGCCTTCAGGACTTCATCCGGTTTAAGGGTCAGTTGCTCCTTATCTGTACTGTCAGTCATCTCCTCGAGAGTTATCTCATTCCCGAATGTATTCGACATATCCAGGTCATACTCCGTAATGATCAGCCGATCCTTCGTATAGTTCCAATTTCCCCAATTACCCCACTCCCATCCGTCATACCCAAAAATGATAAACAGGGTGATGTCACTATATAGATAGACATATTGATCCAAGCTCGCAGAATCATAATCATTCTGATTATTCATCTTGTTCATATCAAAACCCTTAAGTTTATGCGCTTGGCCTTTGAGTGCCTCCAGATCCCTGATCTTGTCAGAACTCATGTTGGTGTCGGTTTCATCCCACTTAAACCAGTTTTCCACATCTACAGCACTGACCGTCAGGTTCTTGACTCTCCCGTCCTCCTTAAACTCCGGAATATACAAGCGTTTACCATTATACTCCACGTACATATCGTCGTAGATATAGAGAGGCGTCCACGTGCCTGCCGGCACCACCGTATAAAGAGTATAATGCAGCGTATTATGAACCGAATCAAACGCCTGCGTCTTGCATATCACGCCGTGGCCGTCGGGCGATACCCGTATCTCCACATTACTGCTCCGATGCTCCTCGACAGGTACGTCTATGGATTGGCCGCCTTCGTCGGCAGGATCTTCCACCCGCATGGTTCCATTAACGGTAACCTCGTTCAGCACATTGCCCCAGAACACATCCGTAGTTCCCTGTACATAGTCAACATTGTAATAGTACTTGACCTCCAGGACGTCACCCTCTGACAATGTCTCATACTCGCCCTTGAGTGTGACTTTAAACTGCTTCTTGTACGGATTCGTGGAATCACCTTCCGCGGAACCGCCTTCCGTGGAATCGCCTTTCACCAGACTCCACTCGAGTTCATAATCACTAGACTTCTCCAAAGAGTACTCTTCGCTACCCCGTATAAGCCTGACATTTACTTCTTCCGCCTGCGTCAGTTTAAGCGCTTTCGTCTGCGGAGGCGTGAGTACGTCAGTGATCACTGCATTCTGAATATCATTGGACTCCACAGTAGTCGTCACCGTATACTCCAGCGTTCCGCCCGTTTTGGTCTCGTTCTCCGTGAATACGCCTTCCTTCTCCACATTGATACCGGACTCATACATTACTTCAAACGTAAAGTCTGTGCCGGAATCTTTAAAATGGAGCTTGCCGCCGCTGCCGCCGGGAACAGCCTGAGCCGTACCCTGCATACTAAAGGACAGCTCGACATCATAGATGTCTTTCACGGCCTGCTTACCACTCTCAGAGATGGTAATCGTCATCAGCCCATTCTCATCGACCGAATAATAGCCAATCTCGTAATCTACATTTTTAATTTTAACCCATAAAGATCCATTCGCCGATTCGGGATCAATCTTAAAAAGGCTTGGGATCTGATAAGTCAGGGTGCCGGATTCAAAATCAAACTGGGATTTCTGAGGCCCTTCCTCTTTGAAACTAAGCGTAATATTATATTTCTTCCCCACATACAACGTCCCGTCAACGCTGTTACCCTCAGCGTCGGTAATCGTAACGCTGTCAAGGAGAAATTCTATATCCTTCTTATACTGCGAATCCTTCGCAAGTCCCAGATCCTTCAGATCAATTTCCATCACGGCCGCCTGCCCCAGCGAACTTCCGGACGGCGGATTTGCTCCCGATGGCGTCGCTTCAGGTGCCGGATCCGGTCCCGACGGCGTCGCTGTCCCAACCGAAGGAGTGGCCGTCGCGATCTGCAGTCCCATAACGACTATCGAGTTCTTGTACTCACCGATCGTCAGTTTAAAACGCAGAGCTTTCGTCCCGTGATTGACAAACAGTACATCCAGCTTTCCGGACAGTTCCGCGTCAGATGTTTCCCCGGTTCCCGGTCTGTAATAGACCAGCATATCCGTGTCATATATCGAATCTGAATCAACTGGCTCCCCAACGTAAAGCGGATACAGCACGACACTGTCTCCCAGAGAGCTGCTTACAGAAGAATAGCTCTCTTTCAATTCCCCAAAGGTAATCCCCGTTTCTTTTATGTTCCCATCCTCACCCATAAGTCCTTCGATAGCCTCTTTGAGCGCCTCAGGATCTATTTCATAATTCACTTCCGGCATACGCGTATCTTCCGATTCCGACGCATACGCCGTTCCTGCGCCCGCCAGGATGTTCACCGCAGTCATGACCACGGCCAGCATAAAAGCCATTCCCTGACGATATCTCTTTCCCAATCCTTTCAACATTTTCATCCTCTCCCTTTTCTATATGCGTTCTGTCTATGCTAACGATATATACCGGCCGTCTGATCAGCTCATGGCGGCAGCTGTGACTTTCCTCTCTGTTCCCGTCTCCGGCGAAGCGGTCTCCCCTCTTTCCGCTCTCGCTCCGTTGATCACCGAGTGGATCAGATAGATCATCTCCAGACAACTTCGGAAATAAATCTCCTGATTTCTCCAGCATATCTCGCCCTGCCAGCTGGTGTGCTGGCGGCATATGACCCGTACCAGAAACGCCTCTTTCTTCCTGGCCTCGCCGCGGCGTCCCTGCCCCATGTATTTCTGAGATCGGATCTCTGCATGGTCTGCCCCGCATCTGCGCGAACCGGCGGCATCTGCAGCCGATATGTGCGAATGGGATCTGCGCCTTCGGTTAAACATCCTCATGGAAGCCGTCCCGGAAGAGCATCCGTTCTCATCCATCCAGCCGCTCATCAGAAGAATTGCCTGATCCAGTCCTGAAAAGGACGCTGCGGACTCAGGGCAGAAACGGCAGATCCTTCCGTTCACGCTGCCGTCGTCGGCAGCTCCTGCATACAGCATAAATGTACAGGCCAGATCGGGCGATATACTCATAGAATTTTCCAACTGCTCGCTCATATGTCCCATCCCCTTTCCTGCTGCTGAAACAATATAGCAAACACATTTCCATAAAAAGACAGTTTCACTTATACAGTATGATATTATCATTCGTTTTGTTTGCTGTCAATTCATTTCGTTGTTTTTGTTTCTAAAATTTTTATTAATTTATTTTACTGTCTATAGGAAATGCAAATTACTGCAGATTCTAAAGATGAAATATTTTTGAGGTGAATTTTATGAGCGAATCAAAGAAATTCGGCGATATTCTCCGCAAGCTTCTGGATGTCAACGGTCTCAGCCAGAAGCAATTAGCGGCAGAACTTAATATCTCTCCCGGGGCCATCGGAAATTACGTCCGAAACAACAGAGAACCCGACTACATCACACTTATGAGCATCGCCGACTATTTTGGTGTGACGACTGATTTTCTTCTCGATTTCCACCCAAACGCCGGCAAGGACTACAGAGACAAGCTCCTCCTGCAGGTTTTCCACCGCATGACAGATGAGCAGAAAGATCTGTATATCGAGCAGGGAAAAGTATTTTTGCGGAGTAACTCCAAAACAAAAGAAAGCTCTTCCGCATAATAAAATAGCATACAGGAATAAACGGCGCCTCATCCGCACGCATGAAAAAACCGCCGGTTTGACAAACCGACGGTCTACTTCCATGCAAATCGTATTCAAAACCTTCTTGATTTTCAAAGGGCACGCACCCTCAAAACCGCATACTGAAAACTCTCCCCCGCCTCTCGGCGGCATCCTCACACACAGCTCCCTTTCCGCCTCCGCCTGCCTCCCTGGACAAGCCCTCGGCCGATTAGTGGCGGCCAGCTCCGCGCGTCTC
>CANQGA010000098.1 GCA_947600145.1 uncultured Lachnospiraceae bacterium
CGCTCTCGCTCCAGCCGTACTCATAGGCCAGCTTCTCCACCACCTCCGTCATGGTCACGCCCTCCCGGACGATGTAGGATTTGATCTCGTTTCTAATGTCCATAAATACCTCCAGATTTTCGTTCACCCCGCGGCGCGCTGAACACGCCGGGGTACCGTCCGGCGGGCATCTATTCGGCGGGAACAGCACAGAGGCTTATGAACATCGAAGGTTATCTGGTCGGCAGGGAGGCCGTGATCCTGGGCTCCGGCGACATCGGGCTGATCATGGCGCGGCGCATGACGCTGGAGGGCGCGAAGGTGAAGGTGGTGGCCGAGATCATGCCGTATTCCGGGGGCCTGAAGCGGAATATTGTCCAGTGTCTGGACGACTACGGAATTCCGTTAAAGCTGAGCCACACGGTGGTGGACATCCACGGCAAAGACCGGCTGACCGGCGTGACCATCGCCGAGGTCGATGAGAATAAGAACCCGATCCCGGGGACGGAGGAATACTATTCCTGTGACACGCTGCTTCTGAGCGTCGGCCTGATCCCCGAAAATGAACTGTCGAAGGGCGCGGGCATTTCCTTAAACCGCGTCACATCCGGTCCGAACGTAAACGACCGGCTGGAGACGGATGCGGAGGGGATCTACGCCTGCGGCAATGTGCTCCACGTCCACGACCTGGTTGATTTCGTGTCCCAGGAGGCGGCGCTGGCCGGGGAGAACGCGGCGGAATATGTGAAGCGGAAAACAGCCCGGATGGAAGAGAAGAGCGCGGCAGAAGACGGAGCGCGGAAGATCCCGCTGATCGCGGCGGACGGCGTCCGCTACACGGTGCCGCAGTTTTTGGAGACGGACGGCATGCGCGATTCCGTGACGGTACGGTTCCGGGTGGCCGACGTCTATAAAGACCGGTACATTTCCGTATATTACGACGATCAGCTGATCTCGCGGAAGAAGAAAAAGGTTCTGGCCCCCGGCGAGATGGAGCAGGTGGTCCTGACGAAGAAGAGCCTGGCGGAATATCCGCTGACAGAGCGGATCACGATCCGGACGGAGGTGGAGTGATGGAAGTAAAAGAACTGATCTGTATCAACTGTCCGATGGGGTGTCCGCTGACGGTGGCCATAGACGGGGAGAGTCTCTCCGTGACCGGCAATACCTGCCCGCGGGGCGAGGATTACGCGAAGAAAGAAGTCTTAAGTCCCACCCGCATCGTCACCTCCAGCGTCCGGGTAAACGGCGGAACCATCGCCAGGGTATCGGTAAAGACGAAGACGGATGTCCCCAAAGGGAAGATCTTCGATGTGATGAAGGAGATCCGCGCGGCCTGCGCGGACGCGCCGGTGAAGATGGGTGATGTGGTCGTCGCGGACTGTGCCGGAACCGGCGTGGATGTGATCGCGACAAAGAGCGTTGACCGCGCGTGAATTGGTTCCGGTACGGTATCGCAGGCTGTAATCATTCGAAAATTACGGAAATTGGAGATGATACCCGATGAACACGCTGAAGCATGCCTGTCCGCCGGAGGCGGAGGGGCAGAAGACGGAATTTGCTGAAACGGGCCGGGGCGGCGCAGGTCCGGCGCTGCCGGGCGACAGGATCAGGGCGGAAAAGCTGAGAGAGATCGATCTGTTCGTTCTGGATCTGGACGGTACCTTCTATCTGGGCGACCGTCCGATCGACGGGGCGCTGGACTTTGTGAACTATGTCCGGGAAAGCGGGAAGAAGATCTTATTTTTCACGAACAACTCCTCCCGCTCGCCGAAGGTCTATATGGAGCGGCTGGCCGGTATGGGATGCCCGATCAACCGGGATCAGATCATGACCTCCGGGGATGTGACGATCGCGTATCTGAAGGAAAATGATCCGGGCAAGTCTGTCTATCTGGTCGGGACGCCCGCGCTGGAGGAGAGTTTCCGCCAGGAGGGGATCTGCTTGTGGGATCCGGAAGAAGACAGAACCGGGCCGCGGGAAGCGGGCGTGACCGCATCCCGCCCGGACATCGTCGTCGTCGGCTTCGACACTACGCTGACCTACCGGAAGCTGGAGCGGGCCTGCACGTATATCCGGGAGGGCGCGGTTTTCCTGGCGACCCATCTGGATATCAACTGCCCGACAGAATACGGCTTTATGCCGGACTGCGGGGCTTTCTGCGCCGCCATTACATTGTCCACGGGCGTGGAGCCGAAGTACCTCGGAAAGCCGTTTAAGGAGACGGTGGACATGGTGCTTCTGCATACCGGCGTCAGCCGGGAGAGGGTGGCGTTCGTGGGCGACCGGCTCTATACGGATGTGGCTGTCGGCGTGAATCACGGCGCGAAGGGATTTCTGGTGCTGTCCGGTGAGACGAAGCAGGAGGATATCAAAAACTCCCAGGTGAAGCCGGATGAAGTGTACGGCTCCCTGGGAGAGATGAAATGTCTGCTGTGCGGTGAATCATGGGATCACAGCCGGTAGCGGGATCGGTCCTGCCGCGCGGAATCCGGACGAACGCCTGAGAGCGATGCAGGTTATACGGCTCTGGCCATGCCCGAGCTTCCCCCCACGATCAGATGGCTCTTGTATTCCAGACGGTGGATCGCGTCGGGATGTGACTCGAAGGGCTGCTTCTCTATCTTTTCCGCAAGAAGGCGGATGCTAACGCGGCCCCGCTCAACGATGGCGTGTTCCACGGTGGTCAGATCCATCCCGTGGAAACGGGACGGGTAAATGTTGTCGAATCCGCAGAGACTGATGTCTTCGGGGATCCTGCGTCCTTCGTCGATCAGCGCTTCGCGGACTCCGTAGGCCACCATGTCGTTGATGGCCACCATGGCGGTCACCTCCGGGCTTTCATCCAGACAGCGCTTGGCCAGGGAGTACCCCACCTCATGTTCCACGTCGATCACATGCAGTTCCTGCTCCGAGGATACATCTTCGCTGAACACCGTGACGCTTCCGGAGGGACAGGATCTGTGGAATTCATCCTGGAGCCCCATGCAGCGCTTTATCCGGGATGAATGCTCCTCATTCAGCGTCGTGGACAGATAGGCGATATGCTTGTGCCCCATGCTGATCAGATGGGAGGCCATCATGCGCCCGGCCTCATAGTTGTTGACGTCCACAGTATCGATCTTGATATTGATGGACCGGTCCCCGACCGTGACCATCGGAACCTGAAGGCTGGCCTCCTCGGCCAGAGGCGGCTGCTGCGGGATCATCGCGAAGATCACGCCGGCCACCGTTTTCTCCTTTGCCAGTTCCAGCGCCTCGCGCTCTGCCTCCTTGTCCCAGTAGGTGGTATAGATCAGGCTGGAGAATCCGCGCAGACGAGCTTCCTGTTCCATACTCTGGACCAGTGTGGCATAGTAGGGATTCATCATGGAAGGACAGATGATCAGGATCAGCTGACGCTGGCTTCGGTGCGGAGAACGGCTCTTTGGCACATAGCCCAGCTCCTGACTGGCCTGATTGACGTTCTGAACCGTTTCTTCAGAAAAACGGGAGAGATTGCGGCCGTTCAGGATCATAGAAACACAGGCGGTCGATACGCCCGCCTTGTCGGCAACTTGTTTAATTGTTACTTTTTTCATACAGTTCCCCCTGCTATCCGGTAGGCGGTTGACAAAGCTTCTACTCACTATTGATTGTAACATTTTTTCAACACAATAGCAAGTAAAATTTAACCAAAGGAGATTGTGCAATGAAAGTGATTGCACACAGAGGCTACAGCGGAAAATATCCGGAGAACACGATGCTGGCGTTTGAGAAGGCCGCGGAGGCCGGTTGTGACGAGATCGAGCTGGACGTCCATGTGACGAAGGACGGACAGGTGGTGGTCTGCCATGACGAGGTGCTGGGCCATGCGGTGGACGGCGAGGGTGTGGTGAAGGATCATACCTGGGAGGAGCTGCGTCGGATGAACGCGGCGAAGCTGTACCCGCAGCTGACGGAATTTGAGCGGATCCCTCTCTTTGAGGAATACTGCGCGTGGGCGGCAGGACAGAATATTACCACCAATGTGGAACTGAAGACAGGCGGTTATTACTATGAGGAGATCGAGGAGAAGACCGCCGAGATCGTGAAGCGGTATGGTCTGCAGGAGCGGGTGATGTTCTCTTCGTTCAATCATGTGAGCCTTCTGCGGATAAAGCAGCTTCTGCCGGAATGTGAATGCGGCGCGCTGATCGGACGATCCGGCATAGGCAACGCGGGATATTACTGCAGCCGGTACGGATTTGAGTGCTATCATCCGGATCACACAGGCGTAACGGATGAGATTCTGGAGAACTGCCGCCGGTACGGAATCAAGATCAACGCCTGGACCGTTAACGATATGGACGATCTGGCAAAGGCGTATGAGAGAGGGTACGCGGGAGTGATCACCAATTATCCGCTGGAATGCAGGGAGTGGCTCAATAAGAAGATATAAAGAGAAGGGAGAAAAAATGGGGAAATATCATCGTATTTTTGTGGTTGTCATCGATTCTTTAGGCATCGGCGCCATGCCTAACGCCGCGGAGTACGGCGACGCCGGGACGGACACGCTTGGGCATATCGACGAGAGGATGGAATCCTTTACGATCCCGAATCTTGCAAGGCTCGGAATGGCCAATCTCCATCCGCTGACCCATGCGGCCGCGGCTGAGGAGCCGCTGGGCCGCTATGCCAGGCTTTTCGAGGCCAGCGTCGGCAAGGACACGATGACCGGCCACTGGGAGATGATGGGGCTTCATATCACGAAGCCGTTTAAGACATTTACGGACACCGGGTTCCCGCAGGAACTTCTGGATGAACTCAGCCGCCGCACGGGACATAAGATCGTGGGCAACAAAGCGGCCAGCGGAACGGAGATCCTGGATGAGCTGGGCGAGCATGAGATCGCCACCGGAGATATGATCGTTTATACCTCGGCGGATTCGGTGCTGCAGATCTGCGGCAATGAGGAGACCTTCGGGCTGCAGGAGCTGTACCGGTGCTGCGAGATCGCCCGGGAGCTGACGATGAAGGACGAGTGGAAGGTGGGCCGTGTCATCGCGAGACCTTACGTGGGCAGGAAGAAAGGCGAGTTTAAGCGTACCTCCAACCGCCACGATTACGCGCTGAAACCCTACGGAAAGACGGCGCTGGACGCGCTGAAGGCGGCCGGCTTCGACGTGATCAGCGTGGGCAAGATCCGGGATATTTTCGACGGAGAGGGTATCACGGAGGCTTATAAATCCAGAAGCAGCGTTCACGGCATGGAGCAGACCATCGAGATCGCGGATAAGGATTTCCACGGACTGTGCTTCGTGAACCTGGTGGATTTTGACGCGCTGTGGGGGCACAGGAGAGATCCCATCGGTTACGGTCAGGAGCTGGAGCGGTTCGACGTAAAGCTGGGCGAGCTGCTGCCGAAGCTTAAGGAGGACGATCTGCTGATCATAACCGCCGATCACGGCAACGACCCGACCCACACGGGGACGGATCATACGAAGGAGACGGTGCCTTTCCTGGCATATTCGCCGTCTATGTCAGGCGGCGGGGCCCTGCCGGATCAGGATACCTTCGCGGTGATCGGGGCGTCGGTGGCGGATAACTTCGGCGTAAAGATGCCGGAAGGGTGCATCGGGGAGTCGATCCTTGGGTTGATCGAATAGATTTTGGAATCGTGGTGTACGGACAGCCGGAAGGCGGGAAATACAAGGGGGCAGCTGCATGAATTTGCGACTGGTAAAGGCGTCGTATGACAATCAGGCGCTGGTCTGCGATATGATGGAGGAGTGGTACGCCTCCGGCGAGCACATTGTTCCGTGGGCGATCACGAAAACGGACTGCCGCGACTATGACCGCTTCCTGGCCGGTCTGGAACTGAAGGAGGAGAAAGACGGAAAGGTTCCCGATTCCACCTTTTTCTGCCTGGACACGGACCGGAACATCTTAGTGGGAGCGGTTAACATCCGGCACCGCTTAAACGACAGGCTTCTGCTGGACGGCGGACATATCGGCGACGGCGTCCGGCCTTCGGAGCGCGGCAAGGGAGTCGCTACGGCCATGATCGGCTTGGCGCTTGAGGAATGCAGGCGGCTCGGGATCCGCCGGGTGCTTATGGTGTGCGATAAGGATAACATCGCTTCCGCCAGAAGCATTATCAAAAACGGCGGCGTGCTGGAAAATGAAGCCGTTGTGGACGGGGAGACGGTGCAGAGATACTGGATCAGCCTGGGCTGATCCAATTGATAACGGATATTCGCGGTCACTTCGGTGCGACGGCGGGTTTCAGACAGCTTATGACAATGATTCGTGAAGGAAACAGAGCAATGAAGAACCTATGGCTTCCGCCTGAGATCGAAAGGAAAGTGAACGGCCTGCCCTATGCGGAAAATACCACTGGTATGTCCGGGGCAGGCGTCTTCATGTTTTTTCATGCGGACGGAGCATCGGTAACGTCCTGTTCGCACGGGGATATGGTGCTGAAGATCCAGCCTGCCGCTCCGTGGACGGAGCGCGAGGTGACGATGCTTCGGTGGCTTACAGGAAAAGTCCCTGCGCCGGAGGTGATCGCCTGTGAGGAGAGGGATGGGAAGATCTATCTGCTGATGACGCGGGTGAAAGGGAAAATGGCGTGCGACGAAGAATTCCTTGCCCGGCCGGAGATGCTGATTTTGCGGCTGGCGGAGGCGATGCACATGCTGTGGGCCGTGGACGTTTCGTCCTGCCCGGTCATGCGGGATCAGGAGACAGAACTTGCGGAGGCGCGGTTCCTTGTGGAGCATGGCCTGGTGGACACGGACAATGTAGAGCCGACTACCTTCGGACCGGGCGGATTTAAGGATCCGGAAGCGCTGCTTTACTGGCTTGAGAATAACCGGCCATCCTTTGAACCTGTGCTGTCCCACGGCGATTTCTGCCTGCCGAACGTATTCCTGACGGAGACCGGGATCGGCGGCTTTATCGATCTTGGTGACGCCGGCGTGGGCGACCGCTGGCGCGACATCGCGCTGTGCCATCGAAGTCTGAGGCACAATATGGAAGGGAAATACGCGTCGGTGAAGCGCAAAGCGGATGCGGACCGGTTCTTCGGCGCGCTGGGCGTCGCGCCGGATCCGGAGAAGCTTAGGTGGTATCTGCTGCTGGACGAGTTGTTCTGAGATTATGGCTGAAAAAGAGACGCGGCCGGGATTTGACGGCTTGCGTCCCTTCTGTTTTTATGCTATGATGGTAAACTGAAATGACAAACTTCCATGCGCTGCCGATGCGGTGCATCTACATCATGAAGCCCAGGAGGACGAGATGATTCAGAAACTGATCGAGAAGATTCAGAAGACCAAAGCACCGATCTGTGTGGGACTGGACCCCATGCTCGGCTACATTCCGGAACACATTACGAAGAAAGCTTATGCCGAACTCGGCGAGACCCTGGAGGGAGCGGCCGAGGCCATCTGGCAGTTTAATAAAGAGATCGTGGACAATGTCTGGGATCTGATCCCGGCGGTGAAGCCGCAGATCGCCATGTACGAACAGTTCGGGATCCCGGGACTCGTCGTATATAAGAAGACAGTGGATTACTGCCGGAGCAAAGGACTGATCGTCATCGGCGACGCCAAGCGCGGCGATATTGGTTCCACCTCCGCAGCCTACGCGGTGGCCCATCTGGGTCACGTGAAGGTGGGAACGGCGGTTCTGGCCGGATTTAACACGGATTTCGTGACGGTGAACCCGTATCTGGGCACCGACGGCGTGAAGCCGTTCGTGGATGTGTGCGCGGCGGAGGACAAGGGAATCTTCGTGCTGGTAAAGACCTCCAATCCGTCCAGCGGAGAGTTCCAGGACAGGCTGGTCGACGGCCGGCCTCTGTACGAGCTGGTGGCTGACAAAGTGGTGGAATGGGGCGGCGCTTCCATGGACGGAACCTACAGCAATGTCGGCGCGGTGGTCGGCGCCACCTATCCGGAGATGAGTAAGATCCTGCGCAAACAGATGCCCAATACGTATTTCCTGGTGCCGGGCTACGGCGCCCAGGGAGGTACGGCCCAGGATCTGAAATACTGTTTCAATGAGGACGGCCTGGGAGCCATCGTGAATTCCTCCCGCGGCATCATTGCGGCTTATAAGAAGGCACCGTATGATAAGTTCGGCGCGGAGCATTTCGGCGAAGCGTCCCGGCAGGCTGTGATCGATATGGCTGCGGATATCGGGAGTGTGCTGTAAAGGAGTAACGATGTCTAAGATTAAAATGACTGCGAACGTCATAAAACAGGATATGATCGGCCCCGATATCTACAGCCTGTGGATCCTGGCCGAGGAAATCGAGGCCCAGGCCCGCGCGGGGCAGTTCCTGTCGGTCTACACGAAGGACGCGTCGAGGCTTCTTCCGCGGCCCATCAGTATCTGTGAGATCGACCGGGAGGCGGGTGCTCTGCGGTTGGTCTACCGGATCGCCGGAGGCGGCACGAGGGAGTTCGCCGGATACAGGGCCGGGGATACGGTCACGGTGCTGGGACCGCTGGGAAACGGCTTCCCGGAGATCGCGGCGGACCGGCACGCATTCCTGATCGGCGGCGGTATCGGAATTCCGCCGATGCTGGAGCTGGCGAAGGAACTGAACTGTGAGAAGACGGCGGTCCTCGGTTACCGGGACGCGCAGCTTTTTCTGAAAGAGGAGTTTGAATCTTATGCAAAAGTAGTCGTCGCTGCGGAGGACGGCAGCGTGGGAACGAAGGGAAATGTGCTGGATGCGATCCGGGAGCAGGGTCTGATTGAAGATACGGCCGGGCATCTGAAATTGCCGGCAGGAAAAGCAGTGAAGCAGAAGCCTGCGGCCCCCGTCATCCTTGCCTGCGGCCCCACGCCCATGCTGCGCGCGCTGAAGGCTTTCGCGGCAGAGCACCGGATCGAATGCTGGCTGTCCCTGGAAGAGCGGATGGCCTGCGGCGTCGGCGCGTGCCTGGCCTGCGTCTGTCAGACCGGCGGGGTGGACGCCCATTCCAATGTGCACAATAAGCGGATCTGCAAGGACGGGCCGGTGTTTGAGGCCGGGGAGGTGGAACTGTGACTGACACAAGAGTGACCATCGCCGGCGTGGAGCTGAAGAATCCGGTCATGACGGCGTCCGGGACCTTCGGGTCCGGGGAAGAGTATTCGGAATTTGTGGATCTGAACCGGCTGGGGGCCGTGGTGACCAAGGGCGTCGCCAACGTGCCGTGGCCGGGGAATCCCACGCCCCGCGTCGCCGAGGTCTACGGCGGGATGCTGAACGCCATCGGCCTGCAGAATCCGGGCATCGATGTGTTTGCGCGGCGTGACATCCCATTTTTAAAGAAATACGATACGAAGATCGTAGTCAATGTCTGCGGCCGCACCGCGGAAGACTATATCGACGTGGTGGAACGGCTGGGAGACGAGCCGGTTGATCTGCTGGAGATCAACATTTCCTGCCCCAACGTGAAGGAGGGCGGCATCGCCTTCGGGCAGGATCCGAAGGCGGTGGAGAAGATCACCCGGCAGGTGAAGGATCACGCCAGACAGCCGGTCATCATGAAGCTGAGTCCCAACGTGACCGACATCACGGTGATGGCGAAGGCGGCGGAAGCAGGCGGCGCGGACGCGATCTCGCTGATCAACACGCTGACCGGCATGAAGATCGACATCCATAAGAGGACGTTCGTGCTGGCAAATAAGACCGGCGGCATGTCCGGCCCGGCTATCAAGCCCATCGCGGTGCGCATGGTCTACCAGGCGGCCAACGCGGTGAAACTGCCAGTTATCGGTATGGGCGGGATCGCGACGGCGGATGACGCCATCGAGTTTCTGCTGGCGGGAGCGACGGCGGTCTCTGTGGGAACCGCGAGTTTCTTTAATCCCTGCGCGACGGCGGAGATCGTGGAAGGAATCGAGAGTTATATGAAAAAATATGGGATCGCCGATGTGAAAGAACTGATCGGCGCGGTCAGGTGACGCGTAAAACAGACGGCAGCGACGGAAACGCCTGTCGGCAGAAATGATAAAATACTGTGCGGCAGCGCAAAATGAAAAAGGAGAATTGTGGAGATGGAAAAGTACAAACAGGAATTTATAGAGTTCATGGTGGAGAGCAATGTGCTGAAATTCGGCGATTTCACCCTTAAAAGTGGGAGAAAGTCTCCATTTTTCATGAACGCGGGCGCCTATGTGACCGGCTCTCAGCTGATGCGGCTGGGCCGTTACTACGCGGAGGCGATCCATGAGCATTACGGCGACGATTTTGACGTGCTCTTCGGGCCGGCGTACAAGGGCATTCCGTTAAGCGTTGCGACTGTGATCGCGTTCCACGAGATGTACGGCAAGGAGATCCGTTACTGTTCCAACCGCAAGGAAGTGAAGGATCACGGCGATACGGGGATCCTGTTGGGCAGCAGGCTGCAGGACGGCGACAGGGTCGTTATCATTGAGGATGTGACCACCTCCGGCAAGTCCATCGAGGAGACATTTCCGATCCTGAAGGCCCAGGGCGACATAGCGATCGTGGGCCTGATGGTGTCGCTGAACCGTATGGAGAGGGGCAAGGGCGAGAAGAGCGCCCTGGAGGAGATCAAAGAGCTTTACGGCATCGAGGCCAACGCGATCGTGACCATGGCGGATGTGGTGGAGCATCTGTATAACCGGGAGTGCCGGGGACGGATCGTGATCGACGATACGCTGAAAGCGGCGATCGACGCATATTATGAACTGTACGGCGCAAAATAAGCGCCAACGCGGTAAACAGGAACGCAGGCACCCGAAACGGAAAGACCGTCCGGCGCCTGAAACTTCGAACTGCAGATGCGGGGGAGACGCATGGGAAGGGAGTAATTATCATGGAAAAGGTCTATAGAACAATGAGAAATACCGGGGCGGCGAACATTGCGGTCGGCATTATCATGATCGTGGCAGGACTCAGCGCGGGGATCGTAGCGATCGTCAGCGGTGCGGTCCTGCTTAAGAGAAAATCAGAGCTGACGTTCTGATTTCTTCGTGATGCGGAATCATGCGCCGGAGGCGCGGTTGCTGCATCTGCCGTGACTGTTTAGACTGGAGCACGATTATGTTTTCAAAATATACGAAGAACCAGAGGCGCGTCCTTGTGGTATTTTTCCTGTACCTGTCCGTGCTGATCTA
>CANQGA010000099.1 GCA_947600145.1 uncultured Lachnospiraceae bacterium
GACGTTGCAAAGCGGTTTTGTGCGCTTGGTGATAAAGGCGTCCTGCGCTCCCATCAGGTAGCGGTAATTGGCCATCGTAAATTCTCCAGGCAGCCAGGAAAACGGCGAATGGACATAAGCCGCCTGCGTCTCAAAGGAAATCACAACCGCGTTCCAGAAAGGTACGAGGATCAATATGACAAGCAGGGTCAGGATGACGAATGCCGCAATATCCATACTTTCATATCGTTTTTTCTTCTTTTTTTCCATATCGACCACCTCTTACCCATACAATCTTTCGCCTGTAAGCATGCCTACAGTCTTATTTGCAATCAGCAGAAGCGCAAAATTGATCACTGATTCGAACAGGCCCACCGCCGTGGAGAACCCGTAATTCGGTACGCTGGCGAATGTGATATCATAAACATAGGTATCCAGAATCTGGACGGCGCTGCTCACTACGGAATTGCGCATGTTGAAAATTTGGTCGAAGCCCGCATTCATGATACCTCCCACATCGAGAATAAACATGATAGCGATGGTCGCGCGGATCCCGGATACGGTAATATGCCAGATCTGCTGCAGTCTCGATGCGCCGTCCACCTTTGCCGCGTCATACAGAGACGTGTCAATCCCGGCGATAGCCGCCATATAGACGATCGCGCTCCAGCCCATCCCCTTCCAGCTTGCCGTCGGGAACAGCATGGCAACAAACAGGTTGCTGTTGGTCAGAAAACTCACTTTCTCGAGCCCCAGCCATGACAGCAGCGAATTGATCGCGCCGTTGGCGGAAAGGAAATTGCTCATAATGGCGCCGACCACAACCCATGACAGAAAATGCGGGAATGTGAAGATCGTCTGATAGACTTTCTTCAGCTTCGTTCCCCTCATCTCATTGATGAGAACTGCCAGGATAATCGGGAGCGGAAACTGCAGTACCAGTCGGGCGATACTGATCAGAAACGTATTTCGGATTGCCCTGACCGCATCGGGCGTCACAAAGATTCGCTTAAAATGCTTAAGTCCGACCCATTCGCTCCCCCAGATCCCCAGTTTCGCGCTGTAATCCTTGAACGCAAGCATCACGCCGTACATGGGACCGTAATGGAACACAAGCAGCCAGAGAAAAAAGGGAAGCAGCATCAGATAGATATATCTGGCCCGCCATATTCTGAGCGGCAGACTGTTCTTTTTCTTTGCCTTCTCCATCCGCGCCCCTTACCTTTCCGTCCGATCAAACACCCGCACATAATCCACCGCAAAGCAGTCCGGCAGGATGATCCCATTCTTCAGCACTTCCGACGGCTGATCCATATTGCCGCTGCGGTACCCCTCGCATTCCGTCGTCAGAAGAATGAACTGCTCGACCTTCGATACGGGCGCAGAACTTCTCGCAGTTACCTTTCCGTCGCAATAAAATACATATCCGTCCTTCGACCAGTCTACGCCGAACCGGTGCCAGTCTTCGTACGGCGTCTCCATCTTATAGTGCACTCTCGCCTCCTGACGGAAGTTCCTGCCGTAGCCGCCGTAAATGTTGCCGCTGGTCACTTCCCCGTCCCGCTTGAAGCATTCCATGATATCCACTTCGACTCCGCTGTATGCCGGGTCAAAAGTCGTGCCGATGGAAGGGGACTGCAGCCAGAACGCGGACCACCATCCCGGCTGCGACTGGAATTTGCACCGCACCTCATAGTAGCCGTAACGATGCATAAATTTCGGCTTATCGATCGTGCCGAGTGGCCAGAAGCCGGTTCTCCCCGACGGCGACGGATCCCTCTCCGACGGCTTGTCAAAAGAAAGGGCGCCGGTCTGAAGCTGTGAAGAATAGAATTGCCCGTCCTTCTCAATGATATGAAGCTTTACATTGCTCAAGCCGTCCAGCTCCACCGCCTGGTCGGTAAACGTCTGATACCTTCTTCCCCAGAAATTCAGCCGGAAATCCCATTTGCTCCGGTCAAGCTCCGTACCGTCAAACTCGTCACTCCATACCAGCTTCCATGTCCCGTCCGGAAGCAGGCTCGGCTCATGGCCTTCAATTTCAAATTTCTGCATTTGCTCATCCTCCCTTTCTTCTTCGTTTGTTTCTCTGGTTTATATACACCTCAAATCCGATCATTTTTCTGCGAAAAATGGCTACTTTTCGGTGTTTTGCGGGACCAATGTCATGCTTTAGCATGCAGGGCCGGTTCGGTCATCCGCGCCGGGAATCAGCGGATAAAGCTGGATCATATTGCCTCCGTCCACCGTCAGCTCCGCGCCGGTCGTATTCCTGGACTGGGAGCTGCCCAGATACCAAGCCGCGTTCGCCACATCCTCAAACTCCGCGATATCTCCAAGAGGCGTATAGTTGGATGGGGCGTTCCTGCAGTCGTTGTAATTATTCTCCCACCGGTCCGTCTTAATCATTCCGGGCAGAACGGCATTCACCCGTATTCCGTATTTTCCCCAGTCAAGCGCCATCGCGCGCATCATGCCGAGGGCCCCGCTCTTGGAAGCTCCGTAAGCGATCCTGTCCGGGATCGCCCGGTACGCAGTATTGGAGTTGATAAATACGATGCTCCCGCCGCCCTTCTCCCTCATCTGAAGCGCGGCCTGCCTTGCCAGCATGAAATTCCATCCCATATTGGTATTGATAACATCCATAAACTCGGAGATCGGAACAGTCAGTCCTTCCTGGCGGATGCCAAGGTTTGCCGCGTTCAGCACCAGGCAGTCCAGAAGGCAGCCGCCGGACCGGATATCCTGAAATATCGCTTTTACATTTTCCTCATCAAACACCTTCATCCCATAACCCCTCGCAGGGACGCCGTATTCTTCCTCGATCTTTTTCGCCGCGGCGCAGGCAGACGCTTCGGATCTGCTTCCGATAAACACCTCGTACCCTTCGCCCGCAAACCGCCTTGCGATCGCAAAGCCGGTCCCCTTCGAAGCGCCCGTTATAAATGCAGACCGCTTCATATCTATCCTCCTCGTCAGAAATAAAATTCCGTCTCCGCCGGCCTGATATCCGTTAACGCTCCCGTATAGTGCCGCAGGGTATGGGGCCGGTACGGATACCGGGCGCAGGCCTCCTCGTCCAGCGTGATCCCCAGGCCCGGCCTGTCCGGGATACGGATATACCCGTCCTCATATTCCAGTTTTTCATCCGTGATCTCCCTCCGGTACGCCACGTCCGAGTACATAATCTCCAGGATCGAGAAATTAGGGCTGCAGGCCGCGAGCTGGAGCGTGGCCGCGTTGGCCACCGGCCCGCTCGGATTATGGGGCGCGAACCCCAGATAATACGCCTCCGACATCGCCCCGATTTTCCGAAGCTCTCCAAGCCCTCCCGCATGGCTTACGTCCGGCTGGATGTAGTCCGCGCACCGCTTTTCAAACAGCTCCCGGTATTCATAGCGGGTGTACAGCCGTTCGCCGGCGGAGATGGGTACGGGCGACTTCTCCCTGACCTCCAGAAGAGCGTCCAGACTATCCGGCGGCACCGGTTCCTCAAACCACATAGGCTTATAAGGTTCCAGCTCCTTCGCGATCCGGATACCGGCTGCGATGTTGAACCGGCCGTGGCCTTCGATCAGCAGATCCACTTCCGGGCCCACAGCCTCTCTCACGGCGGCCACGCAGTCGATAGCCGTTTGCAGTTCCCTGCCCGACAGTTCCAGATAGCTCTTGCCGAAAGGATCCCATTTCATGGCCGTAACGCCCCGCTTTACTGCCTCCCGTGCTTTCTGCGCAAACTCTTCAGGCATTTTCGCGCCGGAAAACCAGCCGTTGACATAGATGCGCACCCGGTCGCGGACCTTTCCTCCCAGAAGCTGATACACCGGGACGCCAAGGAATTTGCCGAGGATATCCCACAGGGCGATCTCCACCGCTGAAAGCGCCGACATCAGAACCGCTCCGCCGCGCCAGTAGGCATCCCTGTAGACCGCGTGCCAATGGTTCTCAATCTCCAGCGGATTCTTCCCAACCAGGTATTCCCGGATATGTTCCACCGCTCCCAGCAGCGCTTTTTCCTTATATTCCAATGTAGCCTCTCCGACTCCGTCGATTCCTTCGTCCGTGTAAACCTTCACGAAAACCCAGTTTGTCCGGAAACAGTCCACCACAAATGTCTTTACATCCGTCACTTTCATCGTCCTGCCTCCCCCTCATCCTTCGGTCAGTTCGTTTTTCCCGTCCAGCGGAATTTCCCGGTAAATCTCCGGTATGATCCTTCCCGGACAGGTAAAGCCTGTCGGATCCAGATCATCGAGAAGCCCCCAGTGCAGCGGCACCACCGCCCCCGCGCCGACCCTCTGCGCGAACCGCGCCGCGTCGCGCATATTCATATTGTTGCCCTCCCCGTTAATTGGAAGAAATACCGCGTCAAGGCGGCCTGGCAGCTCCTGAAAAATCCTTTCATTATAAAGGGTATCCCCAGTCACATAAAACTGCTTTCCGCCCGCCTCGAGGATCACGCCGATCGCCGCCGGATCCGAGTGCTCCGCATACACGGCCTTCACCAGGATTTTCTCCGCAAGCGTCACCTCCGTCTGCCTGTTAAACAGGATGAAATCATGCCCGCCGCCCATCCCGCGAAGCTGCTCCCAGCTGCCCCAGGGAGCCAGGACCCGAATCTTTTTATCGCCGGCCAGATAATACTTAAGCGTATCCGGATCCAGATGATCCGCGTGGCGGTGGGTACAGATCAGCGCGTCAGGACGTATTTTCAGAAATTGTGTTTCGACCGGAACGCGTCTGTGCCTGCCCTCAAGATCACCGATACGATCCGATAAGTAGGGATCAATCAGGATCAGAAACCCGTCAATATCAAACAGCAGCCCGGCCTGTCCGAGCCAAGTTACACGCATATAACCCTCTTTCCCCCACAATCTTCCTTATATTTTGCTTCCTTTTCTCTTATTTCAGAAATATTGTTACGGCGTCTTAAATTATTTACTTTTTCGAAATCGTCTGCTATAATACATTTATATCCTGATTTCAATTTTCTTTTCTGAAAATTACAATTATATAGTACCATAGCTAAAGCACTGAAACAATCAATATTCAACTTATATTTTTAGAAATCCTATTATTTTATGCAAAGGAGCGCGGTATGCATACGAATCTTCCCATTATCTCTTCCACAGGAATTTTTCACAGCAGCGACAAATTCTCGGATCCGGTAAAGTATCCGGACGGCTCCGTCACCAGGATCCGGACGGTCGTTGACTATGAACTCGAGCTTTACACAGAGGACGGCGGACAGTTACACACAAACGGCGTCACCCACTCCATCCATAAGGGCGATCTGATGCTGGCGGAACCCGGCGACAAACGGCAGAGCACGCTTCCTTTTACCACCGCTTTCGTTCACTTCGGCACCAGCGATCCCGCGGTCCGGGACCTTCTTCACTCCATGGCCGGATACCATCCTTCCGTGGATTTCGACGCGCTGATGCCGGATTTGAACGATATTTTTGAAACCTCGCTCCAGTTCGAGCCTGACAGCGCCCTCCTCGCTTCCGCCAAACTGATCGCCTTTCTCTGCCGCGCAAAAAAATATTGTACGATCCATTCCGCCGCAGGACTGCGTGGATCCAGCTACTCCGTCATAAGCTCCGCGATTGAATTCATGAAGAAGAATTATATGGAGCCATTGACCGTCGCGTCCATCGCCGAGCACTGCTGTCTCAGCACCTCCTACTTTCACAGAATTTTCGTAGCAACCGCGCATATCACGCCCAACGAATACCTGATCCAGATCCGCCTTGCCGCAGCCAAAATGCTTCTGTCCACCACCTCGCTTCCCATCTCATCCGTGGCGTTCCAGTGCGGCTTCAATTCCCAGACCTATTTCAGTGACTGTTTCAAGCGCGGTCTCAATATGACGCCGAGGGAATTCCGCCAGTCTTATATGCACCCGGATACCCTGCCACGGGACTGACGGCCCTGCGGATACCCAACCGCGGAGCTGATATGCCGGCGGATACCCACCGACACGGGGCTGGCAAAGACGCCGACCGACATAGAGAAAGCCGCGCCCGCGGTTCAGATTTTAAAAATCTTCATCGCGGCCGCGGCAAAATCACCTGAAAAATTCGTGTCTTTCATGGCTGAACAGATACGTCAGATGGCTGTCGAACCACCTTGCATTGCCGGATGAGGCCCCTCTCCGGTTCATAAAATACAGGGCTCCCTGCGAGTAATCCTCCCCGCGGATGGCGCGGTCCACACAGTCGACCGTCTCCTGCGTCACCCTGCAGGTGTTGATGCTCCCGTCAGCCACCGGCGAGAACTGGGACTTCTGATAGACCACCTTCGTGACCGTATCCGGGAACTCGTCGCTCCTCACCCGGTTGAAGATCACATTGGCCACCAGGATCTTGCCTTTCTCATCACAGATCCCCGCCTCCGCCTGCACGATGCGCAGAAGCACCTGATAATCCTCCCTGCTCATGGGCACGGCCGCGGCCGCAGGCCCTGCTTCCTCTTCCTTTCTCTGTCTTTCCTGCTCGAGCTGCCGCGCTTTCTCAGCCAGACGCTCCGCTTCCGCCTCCGCCAGCTCCTTCGCGGTCCGCTCCGCCTCGATCTCCTCCTGCCGGACCTGCTCCCGGATATCATCGATCTTCTCACGGGTCAGGTTCCGTTTCCGCTCTTCCCGGCGCATCTTTTGCGCCATCAGATCTCCTACGATCTGCCGGCTTTCCTGAATCTGGTCCGTAAGTTCAATTCGTATGTCCGCTTCCGTAATGGGTTCCATCTCTTCCTCTTCCTCGCCGCCGCCCTTCTCCGGTTCGGATCCGGTCTCGGCAAAGACAGTCAGCGCGTTCTTTCCTCCGCCGCCGAAGCCGCTGGAAGTAAAGGCCACCACCGCGAACACCACCCCGGCGCTTGCCAGGACGGCCTTCCGGCGGTAATCGCTTTTGGCGACTCTCACCGCCAGGCTTTTGACGAACAGAAACGCGCCATGAAGAAATGAGCACAATGTCAGCATGATACTCCTCTCCTTCATTCTCCAAATTTCCGCAAATTTCGGGCAAATGTGGGAGATGAGCTCCGATATTTGCCCTGTTTTCAGGTTGCAGTGGTAATTATATTGGATTATAAAGGCAAAAGTCAATGACCTGTCCCGAACTTTGTGATTATTTCCATCCGCAAAAACGGGCGCCGTCCGGCACTTTATACACAGTGCACGGATTTGCGCCCGCTCGATGCGTGAAATTTATTTAATTTTCCGTTTCAAGATGTTTCATAAATATTACATTTGTGTTAAATGCCCACGTCAAAAAATGGAAAGTTCTTCCTGCTGAAAGATTATGTCAACTATTTTTCATTGATATAATTGACAAGGCCGCCGGCGGTAATGATCTTCTGCATGAATTCCGGGAATGCCTGTCCCTGGTAGGTCTCGCCCTTTGTCACGTTGGTGATGACGCCGGAATCAAAGTCGATCTCCACCTGATCGCCGTTTTCGATCCGCTCGGAGGCCTCCCTGCACTCGATGATCGGCAGGCCGATATTGATCGAGTTGCGGTAGAAGATCCGCGCGAACGTCTCCGCGATCACGCAGCTGACGCCGGCGCATTTGATCGCCAGCGGGGCGTGCTCCCGGGACGACCCGCAGCCAAAATTCTTCTTCGCCACGATGATGTCGCCGGGACGTACCTTCTTTATAAACTCCCTGTCGATGTCCTCCATGCAGTGCTTCGCAAGCTCCGCTCCCTCTGTCGCGTTGAGATAACGGGCCGGGATAATAACATCGGTATCTACATTGTCTCCGTATTTGAATACGCTTCCGTTTGCTTTCATGATCTCTTTGATCCTTTCCGTCAGATTCAGTTATCAAGTTCGCAGGGGCAGATGATCCTCCCTGCCACGGCGCTGGCCGCCGCCACCGCGGGACTCGCCAGATAGACCTCGGAATCCACATGGCCCATGCGGCCCACAAAGTTGCGGTTGGTCGTGGAGACGCAGCGCTCTCCCGCCGCCAGGATGCCCATGTAACCGCCGAGGCACGGTCCGCAGGTCGGGGTACTCACGACCGCGCCCGCCTCGATGAACGTCTCGATCAGTCCTTCCCTGAGCGCCTGGAGATACACGCTCTGGGTCGCCGGGATCACGATGCAGCGGACGCCCTTCGCCACATGGCGCCCTTTCAGGATCTCAGCCGCCACACGCATATCGCTGATCCGGCCGTTGGTGCAGGAACCGATGACCGCCTGGTCGATCTTCACCTCGCCGAAGGTGCCTGTTTCCTTCGTGTTCTCCGGCAGATGGGGGAAGGAGACCGTGGGCTTAAGCTCCGACAGATCGATGGTGTACACAGCCTCGTATTCCGCGTCGGGATCCGCCTCATAGACCTTAAAGTCCCTCTTCGAATGCTCCTTCATGTATTCCACAGCCAGCTCATCCACCGGGAAGATCCCGTTCTTGCCGCCGGCCTCGATGGCCATGTTGCAGATCGTAAACCGATCGTCCATGGAAAGATTCTTGATGCCGTCCCCGGCAAACTCCATCGACTTATAGAGCGCGCCGTCCACACCGATCATGCCGATGATGTGCAGGATCACGTCCTTTCCGCTGACCCACTTTTGCGGCTTTCCGGTCAGTTCAAACTTAAGCGCCGGCGGCACCTTGAACCACGCCCTGCCCGTGACCATCCCGGCGGCCATATCCGTGCTTCCGACTCCGGTGGAGAAAGCGCCCAGCGCTCCGTAGGTACACGTATGGGAATCGGCCCCGATGACCGCGTCTCCGGCCACCACAAGGCCCTTCTCCGGTACCAGGGCGTGCTCGATGCCCATCTCTCCCACGTCGAAATAGTTGGCCAGATCATGCCGGATGGCGAACTCGCGGCAGCACTTGCAGTTCTCCGCCGACTTGATATCCTTATTGGGGATAAAGTGATCCATGATCAGGGCCACCTTCTCCCGGTCGAACACATTCTGGTTGTTCATCTTCTTCATTTCATTGATGGCGACAGGCGCTGTGATGTCATTGCCCATGACCAGATCGAGATCCGCCTCGATCAGCTGCCCCGCCTTCACTTCCGAAAGCCCCGCGTGGGCCGCCAGTATCTTCTGGGTCATCGTCATTCCCATAACGGTAAATCCTCCTTCTGACTGCATTTTCATGCGGAAAACACTGCCGCCGGCAGAATTTCCACATACAAGTTTAACTTAGGCAGTTGAATTTTACCATAACGCAAGCTATAATAGAAATACATAATATGAATGTTTGATATGACATCGGGTTATAAAGAAACCGTCCCGGCCACAGCGCTTCTTCCGGCGGCCGCGCGGGACCGTCCTGCAAAGGAGAACAAATGATGGAACAGAATCTATCCCAGTACCGGATCTTTTACGAGGTCGCCAAAAGCGGCAATATCTCCCGCGCGGCCCGCGAACTCTATATCAGCCAGCCGGCCATCTCTAAGGCCATCGGCAAGCTGGAGGACAGTCTCGGCACCGTCCTCTTCTCCCGCAACTCCCGGGGCGTCCAGCTGACCGAGGAGGGAGCGGTTCTCTTCGAGCATATCCGCAAGGCGTTCGAGGAGCTGAGCCTTGGGGAACAGGAACTGAAGCGGTTCCGCGAATTCCATATGGGACATATCAGCATCGGCGTCAGCAATACGCTGTGCCGTTTTATCATGCTGGACTATCTGAAGGGCTTCATCGAGCGCTATCCCCACGTCAAGATCACGATCGAGAGCCAGTCCTCCACCCACACGCTGACGATGCTGGAGCAGCAGCGCATCGACATCGGACTGGTCGCCGAGCCGAAGACGCAGAAGAATCTGAGGTTTATTCCGGTGACGGATATCCAGGATATTTTCGTGGCGACCCCCAGCTATCTGGAGAATCTCAGGCTGCGGGAAGGCGATGACGCCGATGTGTTCCAGGTGGGCAACGTGATGCTTCTGGACCGCGAGAACATTACAAGACGATACATAGACGATTATATGAATGTGAACCACATCGTCGCGAACAATCTGCTGGAAGTGACCACGATGGATCTGCTGATCGAATTCGCGCGGATCGGTCTGGGGATCGCGTGCGTAATCCGGGAATTCGTGGAGGACGACCTGCTGAGCGGGAAGCTCGTCCAGGTGAAGACCGACGCGCAGATCCACAAACGAACGGTGGGATTCGCCTACTGCCCCTCCAGAGTGCCGCAGGCGGTGGGATTGTTTCTGCGGTTCGCGGAAGGAAAAGCAGGCGGAGCGGATCCGCGGCAGGGCTGAAGCCCGGACCGTCTCCGGGTCAGCCGCTTAGGCCGCGCCCGCCCACATAAGCCAGAAGATCTCCGTAATCTCCTCTCGGATACCGGGAAATGTCCATGCCCCGGTCGATCAGGCAGCCGGTGAGAAGGAAAACCTTCATGCCGAGCTTCTCCGCGCACATATCTTCCCCCGCGTCGTTGCCGGCCATCAGGCACTCCCCGGCAGCGAGACCGCAGATATCCAGGATCTCGCGGTAATAATCCAGGTTCGGCTTGCTGTACCGGACATTCTCATAGGTCGTACAGAACTCAAAATCGGACGGCTCGATGCCGGCCCAGCGGATCCTGCTCTCCGTCGCAGCCGCCGGAAAGATGGGATTCGTCGCCAAAATCAGGCGGTATCCGGCATCTTTAAGCGTGCGGATCAGGCCGGCCGCGCCGGGATCGTATCCGCAGCTTGACCGTACTTTCTGAAATTCCGTGCGGTAGAATTCCTCGATCAGCGGGCGGTCCTTCAGCCGTTCTTCCCCGAAGATCCCGGCAAACACCTGCCAGAAACGCGTCTCGTTCCTGCAGGAGCCGTCGTTCATCACCATGGCTCCCACTCCCTTCCAGACCGCGTCGACCAGTCTGTCCGGCTCATATCCGTAAGGCGCCAGCCAGGCGGCCAGACGGCCCAGATAGTCCTTTACAAACGCCTCCTGATCCATCGGAAGAAGCGTTCCGTCCAGATCGAATAAAATTGCCTTCAGCATCTTAACCATCCCTTCC
>CANQGA010000100.1 GCA_947600145.1 uncultured Lachnospiraceae bacterium
ATTCAACCGGCTGCCGGTGATGCCTTACACATCACCGGCAGCCAGTCTAAGAAGGGTTTATGATGCTGTCTCATTCATCCTGGCTATCGTCAGTATGATCGCCCGACGGCAGTATTGCGTTCTTCGGAATATCCGGCGTCTCGCCTTCCGCTGCGCCGCTCTGCCCGGCCGGGTCGGGGCTGTCTTGCGGATTGTCGTTAGCAGACGGCTCAGTATTCTCCGGGTTCGCATCCGCAGGAGAGGCATTGGCGGGGGTGGCCGGCTGGCCGGCGAGAGCGATGGGCGTTCCGGTACTGTCTAATGAAACTCCGACCTGTGTATCCGTCGTTTTTACCACGCTTACGGAATCTACGTATACCGCTGTTCCGCTTAGCCACCATATTTGCAACTGTGGATCTCCATTCGGAATAAACGTCCAGGTCACGGTTGCCCTAAATTGATCATCGTTGGAGAATTCCCTATTCTCCCAATCTGAATCTTTTACGTTACATCCCAAAGCGCCGCCAAAGCCACTATCAGAACTCAGTGTTACCGTCACAGTCACCTCATCACCACTTTGATAGTCTTCACAGTTTTCCGATATGGAAAATTCGTATGTATTATTTTCATTAGTGAGCTCTGCAATATGTTTCTCTTCTGATTCGGCACTGTTTTTCGTGATATTTATCGTGTCAACATACACTACAGTCGCACTTTCCATACCCCATATCTGCACCTGCGGATCACCATCCGGTACATATGTCCAGCTAACACTTGCTTTGTAATCATCACTGCTTGTGAATGTCGCGCCTTCACTGGTCCACCCACTTCCTTGCACATTTCCACAAAGACCGCCATTGAACTTCCCATCTCCACTCAGCGTTACATTTACTGTAATTTCATCTCCTGACTTATATTCTGGACAATATGTATTTAGATTAATAATATAGTTATTCTGCCCGTCTTCAGTACTGGTTATGGAGACAATATGCTGAGCTTCTGTTTCTGCCTGCTCCACCACAATACTAAGAAGTTTTACCTCCTGCTTTCCTCCGAGATCTGCCAACTGAATATCCATTTTATCCTCAGGAGGAGTTATCGTCAGCACTACCACCTCCGAAGCTTCTGTACTATTCGCTTCATATTTTTCATAATCAAAGACCTTTACTTTCACGGCCGTATCAAAGGTCAGTGTCACTGTCGTTTCTTTTCCTGCGACAAAATCCTCGTCGTAGGCACTAAAGGTCGTGCTGAATATGGACCCACCGGTTCCCCATGTATTATTAAACGTGAACAGTGCTGTCTCCGGTTCTGTCTCTGTTTCCTGCTCCACCTTCACACTGAGAAGCTTCGCCTCCGCATTTCCATTCAGGTTTGCTATCTGGATGTCCAGCTTATCCACTGTCGGGGTCGTTTTCAATACGATCTCTTTCTGGGGCGTATCATTCTGAATACCGTCCTTATTTCCTTCGTCTCCCATACTCTGGATCTTCGCCTGCACCGCCACGTCAAACGTTAGCGTCACCGTCGTTTCTTTTTCTGTGGCAAAATCCTTGTTGTAGGCGCTAAAGGTCGTGTTGAATGTGGATTCATTGCCTCCCCAGATTCCCTTAAATGTGAACAGCGGCTCTGTCGGCTCATCGCCGCCTTCGCCTTCGCTTCCGCCGCCTTCTCCCTCTTTCACGATCTCCGCCTCAATGCTCAGCAGATGCAGCGGAATCTGGCCGGCGTCAGCCGCCTGAATGGATATGCCGTCGTCTGTCGGCGTGATCTCCCACTCCACGGTCTCGCTGCTTCCGTCGGTGAAATAATCCGTACAGCCGTTGGCCATCAGCTTGACATTCGCCTTCTGGTCGAAGACCGCCGTCACCTTCACAGTATCGCCCACTTCAAAGCCTGCAGCCAGTTTAGACAGAGCTACCTTGTAGGTAGAATCATTGCCGCCCCAGATATCCGTAAAGGTATAGAGCGCCTCGATCTCCTCGATCTCCTGCTCTATCTGCACGCTCAGCAGCTTCACCATGGAGCCGCCGTTCATATCGGCGATGCCGATGGAAAGGCTGTCGTCCTTCGGAAGGATCGTCGCCGTATAGGTCGCGGAAACCGGCGCGTTGTCAAACTCCGACGGTTCTCTCGTGTAATCCGGCGAATGATAATCCACATAACTCTTTACCGCCCGGTCGAAGGTCAGCGTCACCGTCGTCGGGTAACCGGCCTTATAGTCTTCCTTAAAGGCGCTGAACGTCGTGTCAAATCCTGTCCATGTGGTCCGGAATACTTTGATCGCGCCGCTGGCCCCGTCGAACGCGCCGGTCCCGCCGTATACAAGCGTAAATGTGGAGAACAGGTCGCTTTCAAAGGTCACTGTCAGCGGATTGCTGTCCCTATCCTCCAGGAAGGTATACTCGATCTCCCCGTCCGCATTTTCATGGCCGCGCACCACTCCGAATTCCAGTTCCGCCGCCTCGGATTCCAGCTCCGCCGGCACCGGCACCTTGATTGAAAGAGGCGTGATCGTCTCCGTCACATCCGTACTCTGGCCGCTGCCCGTCACCTTATGAAGCTCGATGTCGATCACAGACGCGATCTTCACCTCCGGCGCTTCGGCGCCGCCTTCGCCCTGCTCCGAGGCAAATACATCTTTCACCTCGGTCTCCTGCGCCGCGGTCAGGGAGGCAGGCTCAATGTCGAGCACCAGCTTTGTTCCCTCGTTGATCTCTTTTTCCGTAAGCACGCTCTGCGCCGCGGTCTCCTTCGTCTCCGCCAGCTGGGCCACCGTACTGTCGCCGTCGACTTCCACATAGTCGTCATAATTCTTCTTGCCGGTGATCTCGACTTTAATATCCGTGATTGCCACATAGCCCGCGCCGGACGGAAGCTCGCCCACGCGGATCGTGATCTTGTCTTCCAGCGAAACCGCCGTTCTGGTAAATGTAGTCCCGGTGGTCCAGTTGGACGTGGACCAGTCGCCGTTAAATACCACGTCGCCGGGCGCGCGCTTGTCAAATGTGACCGTTACTCTTACCTGGTCTCCGCTCTCATAGCTGGCGTTCCATTTGGAAAGCGTCGTCTCAAAGCCGCTCCAGGAATCAGAGAGAACCTTGATCGGTTCCTTCGCCAGGCTTCCGCTCCCGCCGTTCACCACGCTGACCCGCGATACGGTCACCGCGTCGCCGCCGGCCGACAGCTGGATATTCTTGATCTCCTGCGGCACCAGATAACCGCTTAACGCTGAAGCAATGTCATCGTAAGAATAGCCGGCCTTCCCGTTCTTCACGTAGGACGCGGGTACGGAGAACTGCATTCCGTCCGCCATCGTAAACTGCAGCGACGGAGCTTCCGCGCCGGACGGCGCGTAATCAACGACCGCCAGCGCGCCTTCCTTCAAAAGATTCTTGATCGCCGTTACATTTTCTTCGCTGAGGTATCCCCAGTTCCAGGCTTCCGGCATCTCAACCGTCTCCGCGAACCGGCTGACGCCGGATCCGCCCTCGTCAACCTGATCAAACGTATCATCCCAAACGCTCTTATTCGGCGATTCGTAGGGCGGGCCGGGCACTCTGGAGCTGCCGCCGCCGCTTCCTCCGTCTCCGCCGCCGCTGCCGCCGGTCGGCGTATTCTGCACGGCGGTATCGCTGATCCAGATATCCAGGATCCGTCCGCCGTTATAGACGGACATCTGAACCGTATCGACCTTAACATCCCAGCCGATGCCAAGCATTTTCCTGAAATCACTTACCCTCATGCCGTAAATATGCTCCGATGTGGGACTGTCGGAAAGCGCCAGGGCATTGCCGTCCTTCCATTCTCCGTTCACGGAAGCGCCCCAGTTCATGACCGTCCAGCCGCCGTGGCTGCCGTCTGTGCAGGTATATTTGACGCAGATGTATTTATCACCGGGCAGATCCAGCAGATATTCAATGTCATCGCAGACCCAGGGCTGATCCGCTTCGCCATTTTCAAACAGGTGCTCTCCCCTGGGGATCTGGCTGCCTACATGCAGGGTCAGATCGATGACCTGCCCCTCGCTCCAGCAGCCCAGACCCAGGGAAGTGACATTGGAGGTATCGGTAATACCGAACATTTTGCGCAGGAATTTCACGCTGAAGGTCTTCGTCACAACCTTCGCAGAGTCGCCGCCGTCGGCCGAGTAGGACGGACCGTCGGTCCACGTTCCGTCGATAGTCGCGTTCCAGGCCAGTACGCCCCAGCTCTCATGCTCCGGCAGGCAGTCGTAGGTCAGTGTCAGGTAATCCGTATCCGCGCAGTAATTGATCCACGCGTCGGTCTCCGTATAGCCCTCGTTGCGGCCGCCGGTAAACAGATGATAGTCGCCGGGCCGGGTGTATTTGCGGGTAGTCAGGCCGGCGCCTCCGCCGCCCACGCCCTTACGGGTGATCTCAACGCTGACAGACACAACGCCCACTTGATAGCTGGCCCACATATCGGAAATTTGGATATTTAAATAGTCGTTATCCGGGATGATGGTTTTCGTGAGAGTCGTTCCGTCCCCGCTCTCGGTGGTCCACTCGCCATTCTGGTTGAAACCGATCTGGCTGGTCACCTTCTTATTATAAACGACTGTAACCTTAACCTCGTCCCCTGCGGAATAATCCGGGTTATAATCGGAAAATTTTGTCTCAAATCCCTGCCACAGGCCGGTGAAACGATGAAGGTAATTGCCCGCGTCCTGTTCGCCTTTCTTTACAAGCTCCGCGGAAAGACCGGTCAGCGTCACCATGCCGGCCCCCTTCATATCCGTGATCTGGATGTTGATATAATCGCTGTCGGGGATCAGCGTGATATTGCGTTTCTTTCCCTCGCCTCCGAAAGCGCTCCAGGTTCCGTCGATGTACATGCCGAACTGACTGCCGACCGGTTTATCAAAGGATGCGGAAATGCGCACCTCGTCGCCGGGCTCATAGTCTGTAATAAAATCCTTTAAGCTGGCTTCATAGCCCACCCAGGTCTGAGAAAATTCATGCAGCGGCTCTCCTGCCGGCTCGGCTTCCTCCTCCGCCGCACTCTGATTGGCTCCGAAGGACTGTCCCGCTGACGCCGGGGCAGACTGCCCCGCGCCTGACGGCTGACCCGACTGGCCCTGCGGCGCGCCCGCCGGCTGACCCTGCTGCGAACCCGACTGCCGGTTCTGTGGCGTGGAAGCAGCCTGTGTCTCCCCATTTCCGGCGTTGGAGGCTGCCGAAGCGCCTTCATCAGCCCCTGTCCCGGTCTCATCCGTATAAACCTCGCCGGCGGCCCTTGTCTCCGCCATCAGATCGGTCGTGGACACGACGCAGACGCCGGCTGAGGTTACCGCGAGGACGCCGCACATTAACAGACTCATCGACCTTCTTGCCAACATACTGTTCCATAACCCTGACATTTTCGACATGGCTTAAACCCTCCTTCATTCTGCCTTCGGTTTCTTTTCCTGTTTCCGTCTGCCGGCGCACAGCGCCGCGAACGCTGCAAACGCCAGCACAGCTGCCGCGCCGGATATAACCGGAAGCGCGTATTTCCAGGCAGGCACCGCGGATGCCGCTCCCGCCCCGCCGCTTTCTGCCGCGTTATCATTTTCGCCTGAGGCCGCGTCCCCGGACGCGCTGTCATCCGCTTCCGCGGACGCGCCGTCTCCCTTCTCCGCGTCCCCGGCCTCGTTTTCTTTCTCCGCCGCCTCGGACGCTGCCGCCGCTTCCCGTCTGGCGGCTGCCGCCGCGCGTCTTGCTTCCAGCTCCTCCTGCTCCTTGCGGGCCGCTTCGTCCGCGGCCGCCTTCGCGGCCTCAAGCCAGCCCTCATCTCCTGCTGCCGCCTCGAACGCAGGCTCTTCCAGCCCGGCGGAGACGGCGCGGATGTCATCGTAGCAGACATAACCCCTGATATCCGTATTCATCCCCAGCGCCTCAGAACCGGGAATCGTATTGATCCAGAGACTCAGGCTCGTGATCTCCTTCGCGTCCTCCGGCTTCAATACTCCCCGGCCGCCCTTGTCGGTAAATTCCGAGAACGGGATCGTGGCGATCATGGGGCCGTCCGCGGACGCGTAATCCGGATAATCCTGCAGGTACGCCTCGTAGGAACCGCCGACAGCCGTATTGATCTGGAACACGGTCTTCTGCATGTTCAGATCCGGCATGACCCAGAACTGAAGGGCGTCGCAGTCGGACCAGTCATTGTCCAGGAAGATCTCGCATCCCGCCCAGCCGTAGCGGCTGTTTTTATAGTCGAACCGCAGGGCGCAGCCCTCGGTCGAGTTAAACTCATCGGTGATCGAAATATTGGCCTCACAGCCGTTGTCCTGATAGGTATACCAGCTGGCCGCAAGCAGCTCGTTCAGCCCGCCGTAGACCTCGAAATCGTCCGCCACATGGGGGTCGTCGGACCGGGTCTGGATGTTCAGCATCAGCGGGATCTCCTGCTGGGACTCGCCGTCTACCAGAAGCTCCAGCGTGGCGTCCGGCGTGATATCAAATTCCGCCAGATCGTCTCCGTTTAAATGGCCCGTGGCCTGCTTGCCGTTCTGGCTGCCCGTGATGGAGAGCTCCTTTCCATTTCCCCTCAGCACAAACTCAATGGTCTCCGCCTGCCCGTTCATCCGGGCCGTCAGGTCGCCTTCTTCCACCAGGCGCGCGTTGGCCGCCGGTTCCAGAATGTAGCCGCTGGCCTTCTCAGCGGCGGCAATCTCCGGCTTCCTGATCTCCCCGGCTTTGATCTGCTTCATGACAGACAGCTGATCCGCGGCGAAAATGCTTTTCTCATTGTTGTACATGGTCAGGAACGGATCCAGCAGCTCATGGCCGAACATCGTTCCGTCCTCGTCCTTGTCGATGATGAACGGCGTATAGTAGCCGCCGGTCCGGGAATAGTTGGACCACAGCATGACGAAGCAGCAGTCGTACGCCTTATCCGTCACGATATCCAGGATCTCGCTGTACCACTCCGGCCTCCGGTTGCCGGCTTCCGGGATCCCGCCTCCGGAGGCGAAGGACATGCCGGTCTCCGTCAGCGCGAACAGCTTGCCGTGTTCTTTGGCGAAATCATCCGTCACCTTCATGGCCTTCCGAAGCGCCGGCTGGAAGCCGTAGCCTTCCTCATCCGGCACCGGATTGGAATCGTAGGTATCAAATCCGATCATATCCACATAGGCGTCGCCGGGATAACGCTCACCGTAGACGTCCGCATTTTCCGCCTCGGAACCGGGTCCGTATACGTAAATGATATTGTGGAGGTTCTTCTCATCCCGCAGGTATTCCACCGAATAACGGTAAACGTTCTTATACGCCTCCGGGTCGCAGAAATCGCTGCCCCACCAGAACCAGCTTCCGGTATTCTCGTGAAAGAGGCGCAGGAGAACCGGTCCGTCCACCTGCTTTATGTAATCGGCAATGGCGTCCAGATGGGCCAGGAACGCGTCATGGTAACGCCCGCCCGGCATGATCTGGTTCATGCAGTCGCCGATGGTGCTGTAGGAATCCGCGCCGCTGAAATCATAGCGGTCATAGCTTAAAGCCGCCGACATATCCTTTTTCGCCGCCCCGGCGAAGTTGGGCATATGGGACGACAGCGTGATCACCGCTCCCTGGGCGATGGCCTCATTGGATAACAGCGCGGCCGCCCGGATGTTGCCGGCGTTGGTATCGGGAAGCGCCTGGGCCTCCGGATGGCGCTCATTGTATCTGGCCGCGTAGCCGGAAAACAAGCTGCCGATATCAAGACCCATAATGGCAGAAATGGAACCGGTCACGTCCTTCGTATCCGACTCGGTGTACGACGGGTCGCCGGCCTTCAGGATCGTGTCTTCCATGTGTCCGAACAGGGCCGCGTCCGATTCGCCCACGGCTTTTAAGTACTGATAGAGCGCAACGGTCTCCGCGTCCGCCGCCGGATCCGCCAGCCGGACGCTGTCCGCGTAGTCAAAGGTAACTCCGTTTACCGTCAGGGCGCTGTCCGTGCCGGTGAGGGCCGTGGCAGTCTTCGCCTTCACGGTATTTTTCACCAGAAAACGCTCCAGCTTCTCGGTGCGCAGCGTGATATTGTCAATGCGGATATCGCCTTTGTAGTCGGTGTTATTGCCGATGATCTGGATCATCAGCTTCTTCGGATGCTCGCGGCCTGCGTAGTAGGCGTCGCTGCCCAGGGACACATTCACCATCATCAGGCCGTCATCCGTTTCCTCCGGCAGGCTCTGACTGACGACCACGCTCTGGTCGCGGAAAACATTATCGGCGAACGCTTTAATCGTAAAATCCCCGGTGGTATAAGCCGCCTTATCATAGTAAAAATCGAAATCCAGACCGCCCACCTGAGAACAGTCCATGCCATCTTCCGAGGGAAGGCTGATTCCGATCTGGCTGTATCCGTTGTCCGCGTTGCCTGAAAAATCCACGGAAAGCTTCAGCATCTTCTTCTCTTCGTCCCAGGCAAACTCCGTCTCACCGGTATAGCTGTCCCCCGACCAGCTGTCGTCGTAAACCCAGTCCTGGGTTCCGTCCGAGAAATCCCACTGTTTCACGATCTGCCCCGCGGCATCCGTCCCGGCGCCTTCTCCCGGAGCGGCGTATGCCGAAAGCCCCGCCGGCGGGCAGACGGTCATAAATGCCAGAATTACGGCTGCCGCGGCCGCAAGACCGCGGTCCTCTTTTCTCAGAATGCTGCGCTTCACTTCAGGCACCTCCCTTAATGTAATATTTAAGTTAATTATTAACTTATTATTTAGGTCAATTCTAATTTGTTTTAAGGGAAATTTCAATACCAAATTGATACATATTTCAAATTCATCAAATTTACACAAAAAAGCAGGCATGAGATTGTGCAATCTGCATTGGTCTCATGCCTGCCATCAAATTGAGTAAAATCAGAAAATTAATTGAAAATTAATTTTCTGTAAACCGAATGGCCCGGAAATCAAAATCGGTACCCGGAAGGAACACGGCCGTAAGGTCGCGCACTCCGGAAATTTCCGGAATCGCAAACGATCTTGTCACGACATCTCCGTCCCCGCTTCCCGCAAACTCCAGATCCACGCTCACCTGTCCCGGTTCATTCTCCTGCGCCGGTGCGCTTTCCTGCCCCGTTTCATTTCCCTGCCCAGCAGCGTCTCCCTTTGCCGCAAACGACAGCCGTATCGTGTCGCGCCGGTTCCTCGTGCGGCCGGTGATCTCGACTCTGCGGGCGCCGTTTTCGAAATCAACGCCCTCGAAGCAGACGCTGACATTGTTGCCGATCTTCTCGATCATCTCCGTTCCAGTCACAAAGCTGTCGCCGTAGACCGCGTCGTTATCAAGAGCCCGGATCAAAGTCCCCAGGCGGCGGGGAGCCGCGAAGCGGAAACCGAGGAACCGCAGTTCTTCCTTAAACACGAATTCCAGATCGTGGACGCCTTCAAGCGTCCGGGGAAGCGTAAACGTATTGTATTTGTAGACGTTCCACTCGTTCTTTGCCTGGAAATACAGGGTGTCGATCAGCTCGCCGCCGGCGTACAGCTCGACCGGGATCGCATTTTCATTGTAGGTGTAGATCCCGATGGTGATCTCGTCCGAACCGGTCTTCCCGAAATCAACATGCCGGTAAAGCACACGTTTCGCATTTTTCAAAAATACGCCGCCGCCCATGTCGGAATTCAGCTCGTCCGCGTTCGCGGCCAGCGAGGCAAGCACGATGCCCCCATAGGGATTCAGCGCCGCCGGACCGAAACCGGCGTTCTCCATCTCGATCTCCGAGAGGACTTCCTCGTATTTCCCGCCGTTTCTGCAGTACGCCCTGAAGCGGTAGACGCCGTCGCCCAAAGACGTCAGGAGCGCGCCGTCCGGGGTGGGTTCGATCTTGAGAAGATTCGTCTCAACGCCCGTGACGGTGACCGCCTTAAATCCGATATCGCCGGGAGCCGGCGCCGCGTCTGCCGGACAGATCCGGATCCGGGCGGCCGCCTTCGGACATTCCGGCGTAAGCTTCGCGGCCGACACGTGAAGGTCGATCTTTCTGACATACATCTCTTCCCCGCGGCAGCCGCACTCGACCTTCTGGAGGCAGGAAACGCCTTCCGGCGCGTGGGCAGCTCCTTCTATAACGCGGGAATTTCCTTCCGGCGCGCAGGCAGTTCCTTCCAGCGCGTCCGCGGCTAAGACAGAAATCCTGACGATCTCATCCGGAAGCCCCGGAGAACTGACCGTAACCACGCCTTCGCCGGTCTCAAATGTCGTTCCCGCGATCACGGCCAGCCGGCCGCCGAAAAGCCTGCGGGAGTTGGTCTTATATTCCTCATAGTCGGTGCTGTCGCCGTTGTCCATGCCCATCAGCCTGAGCGGCCCGGAGACGCTTACATTCACCCGGTTTCTCGCGTTGTCGCACACATTTTCCCCGACGTCGACAGCCGTGATCTCCAGATAAACCAGATCCGTGCCGTTTGCCGTAACCGTCCCGCGGTCGGTCCGGACCGAAAGCCGCGCGGCGTCTCCGGGAGTGCGCCGCACATCCTCGCAGACCGGCTCCCCGGCCGCGTTATATCCCACGGCTTTCAGCTCGCCCGCCTCATACGCCGCCTGCCAGCGCCCCGAAAGGGTATGGCCGTCGGTATGATTATAAGCCGCTTTTCCAAGGCTGCGGCCGTTCACGAACACCTCGACGGCGCCGCAGTTGGAATACGCGAAAATGTCGATCAGCTGCCCCTCGTTCCAGTCCCACGAGGGGAACAGATGGACGAACGGCGCCGCGGTCTCGTTCCACTCGGCTTTATAAGCGTAGAAGCTGTCCTTGGGGAAGCCCGCGGTATCAATATGTCCGAAGAACGAATTCTTTGTGTGGTACGGCGTCGGCTCTCCGATATAATCCCAGCCGGTCCAGATAAACTGCCCAAGGGAATAGGGCCGGTTCCGGTCCTCGGTGATGTTATGTTCGACGTTCGGCGCGCCCCAGCCGGTGCAGCAGTTC
>CANQGA010000101.1 GCA_947600145.1 uncultured Lachnospiraceae bacterium
CTAGGGGAACAGAAGCGGTTGAAGAAGCTGGTGAGCCGGCAGAAGAAGGAAGGGAAGGAGACAGGTATGTGCAAGGCGATCGATGATCTGATACTGGATGGGGAGAAACGAGGAGAAGCACGCGGAGAGAAGCGCGGGGAAAAGCGCGGGGAAAAGCGCGGGGAAAAGCGCGGGGAAAAGCGTGGTCAGGAGCGTCTGGCACGATTGATCATTGTGCTGTCGGAGAACCACAGGGATGACCTGATTATCAAGGCGGCCTCGGACAGTGCCCTGCGCAGGAAGCTTTTCAAAGAATATAACCTGTAGATCAGATTCCAGGGGACGCTGATCATCCTGGCTGCCGCTCCTGTGATCGTCTGATTGAACCCGTAATAAGACAGTCCTGAGGAAGCTGTGGTTTCGGCTTTTCAGGACTGTTCTTCCGCGTAAGAGGCTTCGGGAAAATCGCAATTTATGGGCAGTATTTCACAAGATTTAGGTGGAAAAAATAGAGAAGTTGTGGTTAAATAATACTAACTATATGGTTTCGGCTGCAGGGCTTTGCAGCCGCGCGTGTCTGACGGCGCGCTCAGATAAAGGAGGAGAAGCTATGTTATATATCGGGATCGATCTGGGAACATCTGCCATCAAGCTGCTCTTGATGGATCAGGAAGGCAGGATCTGCAATATCGTATCAAAGGAATATCCGCTGTATTTTCCGCATCCGGGCTGGTCGGAACAGAACCCTTACGACTGGTATGACCAGATGATCGCCGGGATCCGGGAGCTGACGGCGGACTGTGACAGATCTGCCGTCGCGGGTATCAGCTTCGGCGGTCAGATGCACGGGCTCGTGGTGCTGGACGGGCATGACGAGGTGATCCGTCCCGCGATCCTGTGGAATGACGGGCGGACGGAGAAGGAGACAGATTATCTGAATGAAGTGATCGGGAAGAAGGAATTGTCCCGGTATACGGCCAATATCGCGTTCGCCGGCTTCACCGCGCCCAAGATTCTCTGGCTGAAGGCCAATGAGCCGGAGAATTTCGCGCGGATTTCCAAGATCATGCTTCCGAAGGACTATCTGGCGTACCGCTTAAGCGGAACCTTCTGTACCGACTATTCGGACGCTTCCGGTATGCTTCTGCTGGATGTGGAGCACAGATGCTGGTCGCAGGAAATGCTTGACATCTGCGGAATTCATGAATCCCAGCTTCCGAAGCTGTATGAGAGCTACGAGGTGGTGGGCAGCCTGAAGGCGGACACGGCCGAGCAGCTGGGCCTTCCCGGAACCGTGAAGATCATCGCCGGCGCCGGCGACAACGCGGCGGCCGCCGTGGGGACGGGGACTGTCGGCGACGGAAAGTGCAATATTTCCCTGGGAACGTCGGGAACCATTTTCATTTCCAGCAAGTCCTTCCGCGTCGATGAGAACAACGCGCTGCATTCGTTTGCCCACGCGGACGGCAATTATCACCTGATGGGCTGCATGCTCAGCGCGGCCTCCTGCAATAAGTGGTGGATGGACGAGATCCTCAGGACCACGGATTACGCGAGGGAGCAGGAGAAGATCAGGAAGCTGGGAGAGAATCCGGTGTTCTATCTCCCGTATCTGATGGGAGAGCGTTCGCCGCACAACGATCCCAGGGCGAGAGCTACATTTACCGGGATGACCATGGACACGACGAGGGAGGATATGACGCAGGCTGTCCTGGAGGGCGTCGCCTTCGGACTGCGTGATTCGCTGGAGGTGGCCAGGTCTTTAGGGATTCAGATCGAACGGACGAAAATATGCGGCGGCGGCGCCAGGAGCCCGCTCTGGAAGACGATCATCGCCAACGTGATGAACCTGAAGGTGGACGTGATTGAGAGTGAAGAAGGGCCCGGCTACGGCGGCGCGATCCTGGCGGCGGTGGGCTGCGGCGAGTATGAGAGCGTGGAAGCGGCCGCGGAGAAGCTGGTGAAGGTGGTGGATACGGTAGAGCCGGATCCGGAGCTTGCCGCGAAATATGAGAAGCAGTACCGGAAATTCAGGAAAATATATCCGGCGCTGAAGGATGTATTCGCGATGCTGACGGAGGAGTGATATGGATACCGTTGTGACGGCTCCGAGAGATCCTGAAAAGAAGCGGAGCGGGTTTTATATCATGCGCGGGAAAGATATCGCCGCTTCGCCCCAGCCGGACGGAAGAGGGATCCAGTTTTTGTACATGGACGGGGAGCGGCTGATCACCTGCGCCCGAATCGTGGGAAATATTACTGACGGGAAGATCATTGATATGCTGAAGACCGCGGAGGGATTCCGGGCGCTGGTGCATTCGATCGGCGTCAGCGCGGAGATCACGGGGGACGCGGCGCAGGTATCGGATCGCGCCGGCGCGCGGGAAAAACCGGCGGCGCAGGTCCTGCAGTTTGTCCTTCAGATGTACGGCGGGACGGATCCGCTTGTCTCCGGGACACAGATCCGGATACCGGTGCCCGCGGACGGGATGGAGCAGATCATCCGGCTGGACGACTGGGAGTGGTCCGCGGACGATAAGGTCCTGGGGCAATTCCGGTTCGAATTTCCGGCTGCCGGAGAGACGGCCTCGGCGTCTGTAAGGCTCTACCTGCGGGACGGCTTTGAGGCGCCGGAGGAAGAGCCGGATGAGGAGGTTGACTTAAGCTCGCCTTTCTACGCGGAGATGCTGGAACGCTCGCTTATGCAGACCGGGGATCCGGCGAGGCTTAAGCGGGCGATCGCGAAGGCCAGGCGGGGGGAGAACGTCACCATCGCATTTATCGGCGGTTCCATCACCCAGGGGGCGGGAGCGGTCCCGATCAACACGGGCTGCTACGCCTACAGGACATTTGAAAGGCTGTGCGCCCTGGCCGGCAGGGGAACCGATGAAAATATCCACTATATCAAGGCCGGCGTGGGAGGAACCCCGTCGGAGCTTGGCATGCTCCGCTATGAGCGTGACGTGCTGCGTGACGGAACCGTGCAGCCGGATATCGTGGTCGTGGAGTTTGCCGTCAATGATGCGGGCGACGAGACCGGCGGGGAGTGTTTCGATTCGCTGGTGAGAAAGATCCTGAAGGCCGACAATGATCCGGCGGTCATCCTGCTGTTCGCGGTCTTCGCCAACGACTGGAACCTGCAGGAGCGGCTGGCGGTCGTGGGAGAGGCCTATGATCTGCCGATGGTAAGCGTCCGGGACGCGGTGGTCGCGCAGTTCTATAAAAAGCCCGGGGAGGGAAAGGTATTCAGCAAGAGCCGGTTCTTCTATGACTGTTACCATCCCACCAATCTGGGGCATACGGTGATGGCGGACTGTATCGGATATCTGTTGGATAGCGTGGACGGAGCGCCGGCGCGGGAGGCCGTTTCTTTGGACAGCGGTCTTGTGCCGCCGCTTGGCGGGGAGTTCGAGGATGTGAAGCTGTTTGACAGGAGCTTGACGTCACCGGATATTCATGTGGACTGCGGGAGCTTCTGCCATACGGACAGGGAGCTTCAGGCGGTGGAGATGGACCGGGATCTGGCGCCTACGAAGGAATTTCCCTATAACTGGATGCACAGGGCGGGAAATGAAGAGAGAGCGGCGGAAGACAGCGGAGCGGACGGCGATAAAGAAGGGCCGGAAGCTGCGGCCTGCGGTCAGGCGCCCTTCCGGATGGATATCACCTGCAGCGCGCTGCTGCTGATCTATAAGGATTCCGGCAGTATGGCTGTCGGGAAGGCGGAAGTCTGGGCGGACGGTGAGAAAGTGCTCACGGCGGATCCCCATCTGAACGGCTGGATCCACTGCAATCCGCTTATCTGTTTCCGGGGAGGGGAGCGGAAGACGCGTCATGTTGAGGTGCGGATGGCTCCCGGAGACGAGGAGAAGGAGTTTACGATCCTCGGCTTCGGGTATGTGCCCTGATAACCGGAAATGGATCGGAAGGGCGGCAGAATCCGCGGCTGCCGGCGAATGCCGCGGGAAACAGCGTGAAAGCGAGAACAGGATCAATGAAAATAAAATTTGATAAAGAGCATATTCCCCAGATCGTCGTGGAAAGCGGCGGCTATGAGGGCGTCCGCAGGATCGCCGGGAAGGTGGCGGAGGACTTTGACAGGGTCGCCGGTTTTAAGCCGGAGGTCGTGACGGAGCGGGAGATGTCTTCCGCGCAGATCATCCTCTGCGCCACGCTGGGCAGGAGTCCGATGCTGGACGCGCTTGCGGAAGCGGGGCTTTTTGATCCCGCGTGTCTCAGAAAAGCCGATGGAGGGAAGAAGTGGGAGGTCTACCGGATCCAAATGCTGTCATTTACAGAGACAGAGGCTTCCGGCGGCGTCGGGCAGATCCTTCTGATCTGCGGCAGCGATAAGCGCGGCACGATCTACGGGATGTTCTCCCTGTCGGAGTATATCGGCGTGTCCCCGCTGTGCTTCTGGGGCGACGCGGAGCCCGTCCGGCGGCAGAGTCTGACCATCGGGGAGGAGATCGAGACGGTTTCGAAGGAGCCCAGTGTGAAGTACAGGGGCTTTTTCATCAATGACGAGTGGCCCTGCTTCGGCAGCTGGGTCATGAGCCGTTTCGGCGGTTTCAACGCGGAGGCCTACGAGTATGTGTTTGAACTTCTGCTGCGGCTGAAGGGAAATTATCTGTGGCCTGCCATGTGGACGGCCAGCTTCCCGCTGGACGGGCCGGGCAGCGCCAATGAAGAGCTGGCGGACATTTACGGCGTCGTCATGGGGTATTCCCACCACGAGCCGTGCCTGCGGGCAAGCGAGGAGTGGGACAAGGTCCGCGGCGAGGGCTCGCGATACGGCAATGAATGGAATTTTTACACCAATGAACAGGGCCTTCTGAATTACTGGGAGGACGCTTTAAAGCGAAGCGGCGGCTATGAGAACATCATCACCGTCGGGATGCGCGGCGAGAGGGATACGTCCATGCTGGGGCCGGACGCCACGGTCACGGAGAATGTGAACCTGTTAAAGCGGATCATCACGAAGCAGAGGGAACTGATCGGCCGGTATGTGAAGCGGGAAAATGGAGAAGCGCCTATGCTTCTGGCGCTCTATAAAGAAGTGGAGCCGTATTTCTACGGGGATGAGAAGACGCCGGGCCTGAAGGACTGGGACGGTCTGGACGGCGTGACCTGTATGCTCTGCGAGGACAATTACGGATACATGCGGACGCTTCCGGCAGAGGAGATCCGCGGGCGCAAAGGCGGCTTCGGCATGTATTACCATCTGGATTACCACGGCGGGCCGGTGTCCTACGAATGGGTGGACTCGACCCCGTTTTCCAGGATCTGGGAGCAGATGAGCGAGGCGTACGAGTACGGGATCCGGGACGTCTGGATCGTCAATGTAGGCGATCTGAAGTTCCATGAGGTGTCCCTGTCCTATTTCCTGGCGCTGGCCTATGATTATGAGAAATGGGGCGGTGGGAATCCGGACAGTTACCGGCAGTACACGGCCGAGTGGGCGGCGGTGACGTTCCCGGCCGCGTCCCCCGCGCTGCAGGATCAGATCGGGGCTGTCCTTACGGAATATATCAGGCTCAACAGCCTGCGCAGGCCGGAGGCGGTTCACGCCGGCGTCTACCATCCATGCCATTACGGGGAGACGGACCGGATGCTTTCCGCGGCGGAGGCGGTGGAAGCGGCGTCCTGCCGGGTGATGGAGGAGCTGCCGCCGGAGGAGAAGGACGCTTACTACAGCATGATCCATTTCCCGGCCATGGCAAGTATGAATCTGCTGAAAATGCATCTGTACGCCGGGAAGAACCACCACTACGCGGCTCAGGGGCGGGTAGCTGCCAACGCGTACAGGAAGCTGACGAAGGAGTGCATCTCCGGAGATAGGGAGCTGTGCGCGGAATGGGCGGCCTTCCGGGGTGGGAAATGGAGCGGTATGGAGCTGGCGCCCCATATCGGTTTTACCCGCTGGAACGAGGACGACAGCCGCATGCCGGTGACGATGGAAGTGGAGCCGGTCGGAACGCCCAGGATGAGCGTATCGCGGGCGGATGAGGAGCGGACCGCGACGAAATGCTACGGCCCGCTGATGACGGTGCAGGTTCCGAATTTTAAGTACGCAGGATGTGAGGAAGCGGTTCTGGAGATCGCCAACGGCGGCCGGGGGAGCTTCCATTACGAGATCACGGTGGAGTCCGTGAAGCCGGGCACTGAGGCAGGGGATACATCGGGATCAGGGATCCCTGCGCTTCCGCGGTGGCTTTCGGTGTCTCCGATGAGCGGAGATGTGGAGGATCTGGAGAAGGTGACCCTGAGCTGCGACCGGAAGCTGCTGCCGGAGCGGACGCAGACGGTGCGTCTGATCGTGCGGGGCGGGGACGCGCAGGCCGCCGTGGAGGTATCGGGAAGGGCCGCGGCTGACGCTGCGGAAGAGCTTCCGGAAATGACGTTCCTGGAGCAAAACGGAACGATCGTGATCGGCGCGGATCATTTCTGCAGGAAGAAGGATACCGGGAGGGGAAGCTTTCGGACGATCGCGGGATACGGCAAATACGGCCGCGGCGTGAAGGTATTCCCGTGCACCGCGGCGTTCGGGCCGGGGGAAGACAGGCCGGAGCTGACCTACCGCTTCCTTGCGGAGACTGCCGGTGAATACCGGATCGAGCTTCTGACGGCGCCGTCGAATCCTCTGGTATACCGGCAGAGCGTCAGCCTGACGGTTTCCTGCGCAGAGCTGGAGCCGGTGCGGGCGGAACTGATTCCGGCGGATTTCCGGTCGGGAGAGCCGGGGGACGCCCGGTGGGCGCGGGCCGCGCTTGACCAGGAGAGGAAGACTGCGCTGGATCTCTGGCTGGAAGCGGGCGTGCAGGAGCTTACGGTCGGGGCGCAGGAGGCCGGCGTCGTTCTGGAGCAGATCCGGATCCGCAGGAAAGACGCTCCTGTGAAAGACGCTTATCTGGGACCGGGGGAGAGCTGGTTCACAGGTGACGCGGTTTCTGATCGGATATGATTTGAAAGCGCGGCGGAAAATCATTGGGACGGAGGCACGGGATCATGCCGGTACAGGCAGACAATCCGATCATAAAGCTTGATTATCCGGATCCGGACGTGATCCGGGCAGGCGATACCTATTATATGGTCTCCACGACCATGTATTTTATGCCGGGCTGCGAGATCCTCAGGTCTTATGACCTGATTCACTGGGAACACGCGGCGTTCGTGTATGACCGGCTGGACGGCACGAAGGGGCAGAGACTGGAAGACGGCGAAAACATTTACGGGAAAGGCATGTGGGCCGCCAGTCTGCGCCGACATAACGGGACGTACTATATCTGTTTTGTCTGCAACGACACGGGAAAGACATACCTTTATACTTCACGGGAGATCGAAGGCCCCTGGGAGAAGCGTGCGGTCGAGGGCTTTTACCATGACTGTTCGCTCCTGTTTGACGACGGCGGCGGGGTCTATATCGCCTACGGCAGCCGCGAGATCTATATCACGCAGCTGAAGCCGGACTTGAGCGGCCCGCTGGAGGGCGGGCTTCACCGGCTGGCTGTCAGCGACCGCGGCAATCCGTACCTGGGCTATGAGGGATCCCATTTTTATAAGCGGAACGGAAAATACTATCTTTTCTTTATTCACTCCCTCAGGGACCGCTGGATGCGGGCGGAGGCCTGTTTTGCGGCGGATTCTCTGGAAGGGGAGTTTACGGGCGGCGACGTCCTCGCGGATGATATGGGATACTGCGGACAGGGCGTCGCGCAGGGAGGTATCGTGGACACGCCGGACGGAGCCTGGTACGCCGTTCTTTTTCAGGACCGGGGAGCCGTGGGAAGGATCCCGGCGCTGATTCCCGTCACCTGGGAAGAAGACCGGCCGGTATTCGGGCGGCGGACGCCGGAGCCGGAGACAGAAAAAACCGCAGATGCGGCGGCAGAAAAAAATATCGGCGACAGGCTTCTGCCGGTCCGTGTGCGCGGGACTGTTCCGCGAACCGTGGAAACCGTTTCAACAAGGCCCGGATACAGTTACGAACCTCTTGTGCAGAGCGATGATTTCAGGGGTCCTGCCCCGGGGGAAGCCTTAAGCCCCGCCGAACGGAAACGGCGTTACGGCTGCTTCGGCCTGAAAAGCTGCTGGCAGTTCAACCATGAACCGGATCTGTCCCTGGTTCGTCTTGACCGGGCGCGGGGAGTATTCCGGGTCAGGACGGATAAGCTGTGCGGCGATCTGACCCAGGCGAAGAACGTGCTGACGCAGAGAATGCTTTTCCCGGGCTGCGCGTGCGAGGTGACTGTCGATGTCAGCCGCATAAAGGATGGAGACTACGCCGGACTCTGCGCGCTTCAGGGCCGTTACGGAATGGCGGCGGCGACAAGGCGCGGCGGACGCGTGTTGATCGTGATGAAGAGTATGGATCCGGACAGAAAAGCAGATCCGCGGGCCTCGGAGTGGGAGTCGGCGGAATTTGACGGAGATATCGTCCGGCTGAAGATCGAAGTGGATTTCCGCGATATGCGGGACGAATCCGAATATTTTTACCATGACGGAAACGGGTGGAAGAAGATCGGAATTACCCATAAGCTGCGCTTTGGGCTGGATCATTTCACCGGATGCCGGTTCGGGCTGTTTCTGTTTTCCACGCGCGAGGCGGGAGGCGAAGCGGGATTCTCGGATTTCGTATATTCCGCGCCCGCCCTCAGAACGGCTGCGTATTCAGCACCCGGTACTCCTTCGGCGTGCAGTGCTTGGCCTCCTTGAACAGACGGTTGAAGGAGGAGATGCTGGAGAAACCGGAGCGCAGGGCCACCTCGGTGATGGAGATGCTGCGGTCCGCCAGAAGCGCTTCCGCTGCTCTCAGCCTCCGGTTGTTTAAGTAGTCATTGAACGTGAAGCCGGTGTACTGCTTGAACAGCCGGGAGAAATAGAACTTGCTGAAGCCGATATGGGCGGCCATATTCTCCAGATTCAGGCTTTCCGCGTAATGGGTGTCGATGTAGTTCAGCAGGTCGTTGATCTTCTTGATGTGCTCTTTCTGCTGGGAGAGCTCCAGGTTGCGGAACAGGTTCTTGTCGTAAATATGGTTATAGCCGAATTTCGCGAACAGATTGAGCATGAGGGCGCAGGCGGTGAATTCCGTATATTCGTGCATGTTGAAATAGTCGTTCCGGATCCGCAGAAGGGTCTCGCAGACATCCTCGCAGATCATCGGATAGGATTCCCTGGTGATAAGGGGGTCGCGGGATATCAGGGTCATGATCGCAGGCCAGCCTTTAATATTGGCAAACAGGGACTCGTCGAACAAAAAGATGAATCTCCGGCCACTCGGGGGGGCGACAAGCCGGTGCATCTCGCCGGGCAAAATGAAGAGAATGTCGCCGGGAAACAGATGGTAGGAGGTCTCCCCGACGATGACGTCGTAATCGTTCTCAACGGGCATGATGATCTCCAGCGCGGTGTGCCAGTGATAATCGTAGTTGATGTCCTGCTCATTGCACCAGATCCGGATGGAAGAGCCGGTATGATATTCCACGGCTTCAAAGGCGTTTTTCACGTCTCTGCTGCCTGTCCAGTCATCGTTCGCGGAATAATAATCAAAATTGTTATCGACCATTACGGAACCCTCCATTCGTATGACCCTTTTATTCATTGTAACTCAAATTGCATAAATAAGCAATGAAAAAATTATGCACCATTTATAAAACAGAGAACGTGAAAGCGATCTGTCCTGCCCCGCGGGGCGGGAAACAAATAGCAAAATGAAAATAATCTGTTCCGCCCGCGGGGCGGGAAAAAGGAGAGAGCGGCAATGAAGAAAAAACAGGCATTTAACCCTTACCTTCCATCCTGGGAATACATACCGGACGGAGAGCCTTACGTGTTCGGGGATCGGGTCTATGTGTACGGCTCCCATGATTTCTACAACGGATACGTGTTCTGCATGGGAGATTATGTCTGCTGGTCCGCGCCGGTGAACGACCTTTCGGACTGGAGATATGAGGGCGTGATCTACCCCCGCAATGAGGACCCGCTGAATAAGGACGGGAAAATGTGCCTGTACGCGCCGGATGTGACGGTCGGGCCCGACGGAAGATATTATCTGTACTACGTGCTGGACAAGGTGTCGGTCGTTTCCGTGGCGGTCTGCGATAAGCCGGCGGGCAGGTATGAGTTCTATGGGTACGTCCATTATGAGGACGGAACGCTGCTGGGCGAGCGGGAAGGAGACGAGCCCCAGTTCGATCCCGGCGTGCTGACGGAAGGGGACAGGACGTATCTGTACACCGGATTCTGCGGACGGGGCGACAAGTCCAGGACCGGGGCGATGGCCACGGTGCTGAAGCCGGATATGGTGACGGTCGCGGAAGCGCCGGTGTTCGTGGCGCCGGGATGCGAGTACGGCGCGGGCACCGGCTTTGAGGGGCATGAGTTTTTCGAGGCGCCGTCGATCCGGAAGCGGGGCGACACCTACTATTTCATCTATTCTTCCGTCGTGATGCATGAGCTGTGCTACGCGGTCAGCAGGGAGCCCACCCGCGGCTTCACCTACGGCGGCGTGCTGGTCAGCAACTGCGACCTGCACATCGATACGTATAAGCCGGAGGACATGCCCGCGGCCTACGGGGCCAACAATCACGGGAGCATGGTAGAGATCGGCGGGGAGTGGTACATTTTCTATCACCGCCACACCAACGGCACCTGGTACAGCCGCCAGGGCTGCGCGGAGAAGCTGACGATCCTTCCGGACGGAAGCATCCCGCAGGCGGAGATCACCTCCTGCGGACTGAA
>CANQGA010000102.1 GCA_947600145.1 uncultured Lachnospiraceae bacterium
ATCGAAGCCCGCCGCTATGACGCGGCACTGCGGGAGCGGGGGATTAAGCGGGTGCTTAAATACGGAATCGCCTGCCGCAGGAAAGAGTGCAGGATAGTGCTGGGAGAATAGAACCTTTACCGGTTCACCGGCTCCGGAGTCACGAACTCCGGCTTCTCGGTCCGGAGGGTTACGGGCTCGGCCTTGACCGGGCCGGGGGATTCCCCTTCGGCCGGCTCCTTCTCCGAGGAGGAGGCAGCCGTGTCCGTGTCTGCCGGCTTCCAGACCGCGTATGCCGGCTCATCCGGGCCGGCGTCCGGCTTTGCCGAGGTTCCTGCTTTCCGAAGGATCATCCGCAGGAACAGCCGCGCGGTAACTGTCGCCAGGAAGGCGGCCAGGCCCGGCAGGACTGCCGACAGCACCAGCTTTACCTTCAGCCGGAAGGCTTTCTTTTTCAGTTTTTTCTTCGCCGCTTTCATCCATTCCTGGACCGGATCTTTCTGCTTTCTGCCGCTCATTTTCTCACTCTCCGCTCACTAAAGTTTTCATCAGATAGGAATACACCTCAGGGCTCTTGCTCTGCCACTGGGCGCACATGGCTTCCGCCTGTTCCCGGTCCGGCACCGACAGACTCAGCTCCAGAAGGGTGCTTTTGCCTTCTCGGATCTCCATGTGCACGACGAAATCCTGGCTGGTGGACTTGTAATAGTCCGCCAGGACGCCTGCCTCGTTCCGGATCCGGAACCGGTTGTCCTTCAGGTACTGGTCCATGTCGGCGACGATGGCCTGGGAAATGTTCTTGCCGAAGAATTCCAGCGTCTCCTCGCCTTCGCGGGTGATCTCGTAGCGGGTCGAGTTGTGGTTCGCGTGGGTCCGTACCAGACCCGCTTCCAGAAGTTCATTTAAGACCTGCTGCAACGTGAAATAGGTGGTGTATTCGTGCTCCAGGAAGAAATCCGTCAGCTGCGCGTTGGTCAGGGGGAAATTTACCTGTTTGAGCATGTAAAGGCACATCAGCTTATACAAAGTCTTCGGTTCTGTCAGCATGACCGGATCCCTCCCGATAATTTTCTAACATTTCTTACTTATCATACCAATTTTGGGATAGTAAATCAAGGGAAAATGTGTTAAGATAATAATAACTGTGTTACGAAACGATATCGGATGGGTGAGAGGCACATGAGAGAACGAATCAACCGTCTCGCCAAGGGCATCCTCGACACGGAGGTACCGGAGATAGTGATCCAGCCGGACCGCCTTGACCGTGTCGAGATCGCGGCGGGGGGACTTGAAAAGAAAGAACTGTATATCACCAGCCAGAACGGACTGCATATCAAGGGACTTGCTTATTCTTCCGATCCGAGGGTTCGGGTACTGGTCAGCTCCTTCGGGGGTCTCAGAAATCACATCATGTATGAGATCGACAGCGAATATCTGGAATATGGCGATGTGATCGAGGGAAGCTTCTATCTGATCACGAACAGCGGGGAGCGCAGGATCCCCTACTCGTTTGTGGTGCAGTCAGGGGTGTCCGGGCGGGCGCTGGCGAGACTGAAGGAGCCGAAGGATTTCGCGGATCTGGCGAAGCAGAACTATGAGACGGCGCTGCAGATCTTCGAATACAGGGATTTCGCGGAAGTGCCGTTCATGCAGGATTTGAAGATCCGCAGTCTCTACGACGGGCTTCTGGGCCGCGGGAACCGATATGGACAGGTGGAACAGTTCATGATCGGTCTGGGGCTCAAGAAGCCGGTGGAGCTTAAGGCGGAAGAACTCCGCAGGGAGTATGAGGATCTTTCCGCCGTCAGCCGGGACACGATCCGGCTGCACCGCAGCGGATGGGGATATCTGTCTGTAAATGTGCGGGTGGACGGCGCGTTTATCCGGATCCCGCGGAAGAATTTTACAAACAGCGATTTTGAGGGCGCCGAGTATGAGTTCCCCTATGAGCTGAACCCGGGAGACCTCCATGCGGGCAGAAATCTGGGCAGCATTACGTTTGAGACACAGAATGAGTCCGTGACGGTGGAGATCGAGATCCGGCGCGGACAGCGCGATGCGGAGAAGGACCGGACTGTCCGGGCGGCGGAGGAGAAGCTTGCCGGTTATCTCGCGCTGCGTCTGGATTATGAGAGCAACCGCGGCGATGATGAAGAACTGATGCGCCGGATGACGGAGACGGTGGGCGAGCTTCGGCTGCTGGGCAGCCCGTCTGCCAGAATGTCGCTTCTGGAGGCGGAGCTGGATCTTCTGGCCGGCCGGAACGAAGAGGCCCTGGCTGCGCTGGAGGAGTGCCGCGAGGAGATCTTCGCGATCCGGCAGGAGAGGCCGGATCTCTACTGCCTGTATCAGTATGTCTATCTGCGTCTGGAGCCGGATATGGAGCGCTGGGAGTCGCTGGGACGGCTCTCGCGCAAATATATGGAAGACGGCAGGGGCGAGTACCTGCTTTTCTATGTGTTCTCCCGGTGTGAGGAGAAATTCTGTTTTGAGAATCCGTCGGACGTGCTGGTGCGGATGAAGGTGCTCTACGGCAGGGGATGCCACAGCCCGTTCCTCTATTGTCACGCGCTGGCGATCTTAAATGATACGCCCCAGCTGCTTCTGGGGATAGGCGCTTTTGAAGCGCAGGTGCTGAATTTCGGGGCGAAGCGCGGGGAGGTCAGGGAGGAGCTTGCGCTTGCGGCGGCAAGGATGGCCGCGGCGAGCCGGAATTACCAGCCGCTTCCCTGCAGGGTGCTCAAGGCGATCTATGAGAAATCTCCGCAGAAGGAGCTTTTAGCGTCTGTCTGCAGCCAGATGATCCGGGGGGACTGCCGGGGGGAGAAGGATTTCCCGTGGTATGAGAAGGCGCTTGGGCAGCAGATCAGCATGACGCGGCTTTACGAGTATTTTCTGTATTCGCTTCCGGCGGATTATGACAGACTGATGCCGGATGAGGTGCTGCGGTATTTTTCCTATGATCATAATCTGGATCAGAACAGCAGGGCGGTGCTCTACGCCAACATGATCCGGTATATGGACCGGGAGTCCCGGGTATATACAGATTACCAGAAAGCGATGGGTTCCTTTGCCATAGAGCAGGTGCTGAAGGCGAGGATCGGCCGGAATCTGGCTGTGATCTATGACGCCATGATCTATCCGGATATGATCGACCAGCCGGTGGCCCAGATCCTGCCGTCTATCTTAAACTCCTGCCGGATCTCCTGCGCGGACCGCAGGATGAAGAACGTTGTGGTCTGCTATGAGGAGCTGACGGACCAGGGGGTCTATCCGATCCGGGACGGCGTGGCCTATGTGCCGGTCTATTTCGACGGCAGCCGGCTCCTGTTCGAGGATGCCTACGGCAGCCGCTATGCGGATGTGGAATATGAGAAGACGCAGGTGATGCACCGGCCGGAGCTGGAGGAGAGATGCTTCGAGGTATATCCGGAGCACGCGATGCTTCTTCTGGGCGCCTGCCGGAAGGCGGGGGAGAAGGAGAAGCCTGAGACAGAGGATATCCAGATCATTGACAGGGCGCTGAACAAGCTGAAGCTGCATCCTCTGTACAGCAAGAAGCTGATCGGCCAGCTCCTGCGCTATTACCGTCAGGAGCTGACGGAGGAGGACGGAGACGGGCAGGTTAATATGAAGCCGCTTCTGGATGTGAACCGGGAGCTTCTGTCCCGGCAGCAGCGGTCTGAAATGTGCCAGGCGCTGATCGGCCACGGCTATATCCGCGAGGCCTATGGGATGATCCGCAGATATTTCTGTCCGGTATCCGCGGAGCAGCTGCGCCGGCTCTGCAGCCGAATGATCTTAAACGAGCTGTTCGATCAGGATGAGCTGCTTTTGAAACTGGCGTATTCGGTATTCGAACAGGACAAGGCCGACAGCGTGATCCTGGATTATCTGTGCGAGCATTACAACGGCTCGACGGAGCAGATGTACCGGATCCTGGTCCAGGGCGTGGCGGATAAGACGGAGACTTACGATCTGGAAGAGCGGCTGCTGGCCCAGATGATGTTCACGGATGAGACAGAGCGGATCGATCGGGTATTCGGACTCTATATGGAGCGGAAGAAGACGAGCGAGGAGATCGTGAAGGCGTATTTCACGATGAAGAGCACCGCGTATTTCCTCGAGGATGAACCGGCCGGGGAGGAGGTATTCCGCTATCTGGAGGGGCTGATCCACGGCGCCATTGAGAAGGAGAAGCTGTCCACGATCTATCTGCTGGCGCTGACCAAATATTACGCGGGGCTTACGCAGCTTGACGCGGAGCAGAAGGAGCTGTGCCAGGCGATCGTTGATATCCTGCTGTCGGAGGGAATGGTGTTCGCCCATTTTAAGCCGCTGGCGGCGCATGTCAGTATCCCGCAGGAGATCCTGGATAAGGCGATCCTGCAGTACATCGGGAGGAAGGATTCCAGAGTAGAGCTTCAGGTGCGTATCCGGCCTCAGGAGGAACGGTTCTACAGCGACGATATGAAGCGGATGTATCAGGGCGTTTTTGTTAAAATGAAGGTGCTCTTTGAGGGAGAAACGATGGAATACCGGATCTATGAGCATCAGAAAGACAGCCAGGTCCTGATGGCGGAGGGCAGTCTGACCTGCGCCCGCGGGGCGGTGTCCGGCGGCGACAGCCGGTTTGAACTGCTGAACCAGATGGCGGTGTTCATGAATCAGAAGGATGAGGCGGGGCTTAAGCTGGCCATGCAGGAATATGTGAAGAAGACTGCGGCAGTCGAAGGGCTGTTCGGATTGGTCTAGCGGATAAAACGCCGGCTTCCTGCCGGGAGAGGCAGATCTTTCTGTCCGCCGCGGACGCGGCGGAACGGAGGAAGCGGGAACGGAAGGGACAGGACGTCATGGAGAAACGGGTAATAGGTCTGGACATATGCGATACATACACGCAGGTTTGCTGCGCGGACTGCGGGGAGGTCTTGAATTTCCCGACGGTGGTCTGCAAAAAGAAGGATGAAGACGTGTGGCTGGTCGGCCAGGACGCCTATGCCTGCGCGCTGGAAGGGGACGGCGTGATCGTGGACAAGCTTCTGAAGCTTCTCCGCAAGGAGGGCACGGCCACCATCGCCGGAGTGCGGTATGAAGCGCTGGAGCTGATGCAGAGGTTCCTTGAATGCGTGCTGGCCGCGGCTGTCCGCGGGGCGGACAGGGAAGATGCGCCGGAACCGGAAGCGGAAGGCGGCGCGGCGGAGGGGACTGAAGAGGCTGGCGCGGCGGAGAGGACTGAAGAGGCTGATGCGGCGGAGAGGACTGCGGAAAACGCGGAGCCCGCACCTGCCGGCGGGAATGGCGCGGCGGTCTACGACAGCGGCCGGATCGGGCGTCTTGTCATTACGGTGCCGAAGGTGAGCGCGAAGCTTTTGGATATGCTGGGACTCTGCGCGGAGCGTCTCAGGATCCCCGGGGACCGGATCCGCTTCATCAGCCATACGGAGAGCTTCCTCTACTACGTGCTGAGCCAGAAACGTGAGGTCTGGAACAACCAGGTCGGGATGTTCGACCTGTCGGAAGATTTTCTCTGCTATTATGAGATGAAGGTCCAGCGCGGCATGCGCCAGGTAACGGTGGTAGCGGAGCGGGAGAAGCTTGACGAGGGCTTTGACCTGGCTATCCTGAGTACGCCGTCCGGCGTGAAGCTGGCGGATAAGATCCTGTGTTCATGCGGGGAACGGTTCCTGCAGAAGAAACTGTTCTCGTCGGTCTTTCTGACCGGAAAAGGGTTCGAGAGCCAGGACTGGGCGCAGGATTTCATGAAGCTTGTCTGCACAAGGCGGAAAGTTTACGTGGATCAGGCCCTGTTTGTCCAGGGAGCGGCCTGCAAGGCGGAGGACATGGATCGGGATAAGACCTCGTATCCCTATGTCCTGATCTGCGACGGCAGGCTGGATACCACGGTGTCGCTGAAGGTTCTGCACCGGGACCAGGAGGAACAGCTGGTGCTGGCGGCGGCCGGCGACAACTGGTATGAGGCCAGGACCACTTTGGAGTTTATCCTGGATCATCAGCAGTACCTGGAGTTTTTGATCTTACCCGCGGATCCCAAGCGGCGCAAGGTTGTAAAGCTGACGCTGGAAGGGTTCCCGGATCGGAACGACAAGACTCTGCGGGTACAGCTGCAGGTGTCCTTCCTGGATGAGAATACGATGGCCGTGACGGTGAGGGATCTCGGATTCGGAGAGTTCTATCCGTCCACCGGCGCGGTCGTCAGACAAGAGGTAATGCTATGAGCGTTATATTGTGCAGAAGAGAGAAAGTGAGCCACCCGTTTTTCATCGAGAACCTGGGCATCCATGTGTATACGTCCCAGGAGCTCTGCTATGCCATTTACAATCATCCGCTTCTGGCGATGGACGGCTTCATTGACCAGAATCTGATCGATTTCATCCGCGAAGAGCTTGATATGGGATACACGGCCCTGAAGATGGAACGATGGATGAAGAGCGGGGAGAATCAGGATGAGCTCCTGTTTCTGTTTCTGCAGGAATGCAGCTATTACACGACGGCGGAGATCAGCCGGCTGAGGCAGAAGGTGGCGGCCCTGCGGAAACTGCCGCCTTTGGAGTACGCCAAGAACAAGGCCGACTACCTGTTCGGCTTCAGGCAGTACGGCAGGGCGATCGCCGGATATGAGAAGATCCTGGAATCTTATCTGGCTCCCAAAGCGGACGACGCGTTTCTCGGCCGGGTCTTTAATAATCTGGGCGCGTGCTATGCCAGGATATTCCAGTTTGACAAGGCGCTTGCGGCTTACGATAAGGCATACGGGAAGCTGAAGGATGTGTCGGTTCTGGAGCGGATCTATCATCTCTCCCTGATGGATCCGAAGATCACGCTGAAGGAGCGGTATCAGTCCATTGTGACGGAGGAGATGAAAGCGGCCTGGGATGAGGATTTCGCCGGAGCCGGGGAGAAGGCGCGGCAGTCGGAGGAGCTTCGGAAGCTGGAAGATCTGTTTGGCAAGGATCCGATCCGCCGCCGGGACGGGGCCAGACAGATGCTGGAGGCATGGAAACAGGAATACAGAGGGATGGCTTAGACGGCCATCCCTTTTTGCGGGCGGACAACTTTCATCCGCGGTGCCGCCTCATATGGTGAATATAGAAGAAAGTTCTGAGAGGAGCAATGGTTTTGGCAGTAACGCAGAAAGTGATTCTGGATGCCGGTCACGGCGGCGCGGAGCCGGGGGCCGTTTATGCCGGAAGACCGGAGAAAGACGATAATCTGAAGCTTGCCCTGGCCGTGGGAAAGCTATTGGCGGAAAAAGGAGTCGACGTGATGTTCACGAGGATCGACGACACCTATCAGACTCCTTATGAAAAGGCGGAGATCGGCAACCGGTCGGGGGCCGATTATTTCGTGTCCTTCCACCGCAATGCCATGCCCCGGCCCGGAAGCGCGTCGGGAGCCCAGGTTCTGGTCTATGAGAAGAGCGGTCCGGCCGAGGTGCTTGCGGAAAACATTCTTGCCGCCCTTACGTCCGCGGGTTTTGCCGATCAGGGAGTGGTCGAGCGTCCGGGCCTGATCGTGCTGAACCAGACCCGGATGCCGTCGGTCCTCATCGAGACCGGGTTTCTCGACAATGAAGCCGACAACCGGCTGTATGACGAGAATTTTGACGGGATTGCCGGCGCTGTCGCGGACGCGGTCTACGGGACGCTTAAGCAGGAGCAGGGGCGGCCGGTCTATTATCAGATCCAGATCGGCGCCTATACGGATAAGAATGCCGCGGCCCAGGCTTATAATCAGCTGATGTCCCAGGGATTTCCGGCGTATATCGTCTACCGTGACGGCTATTACAAGGTGCGCGCCGGCGCATTTCTCAATATGGATAACGCGGCGCAGATGGAAAAACGGCTGCGGGAGTACGGTTACAATACCTACATGGTTCATGAGGAAGCCGTGGACTGAACGGTAAGGAGGGCCGGCCGCGGTCCGCGTAAAAGAAAACAGCGGATCCGGCCGGCGGGCAGAAGGACGCGAAAAAGGCGGATCAGGCCGGAGAACTCTGGGAAAGGGGCAGAAAGGATTGACGGGCCGTTAAAAAATGTATAGAATACGCAGTAGATCGTTATAGTAATACAGTCAGCGACGAGAGTTGCGGAAAGGTACATTTCTGAAGGATAAGGAGGGAAACCATGCGCAGATATTTCATTGCCGCGGCGCTTACGGCGGCGGTCCTTTTGTCCGGCTGTTTTTCGGACACGCCGACGAAGGTATCGATATCGGAGGTCGATGAGACGGAGGCCGTCGTGACGACCGCGGCCGCGGAGGAGTCGGGGGAAGAAAAGCTGGATGAAGCGGTTCGGGCGTCTCTGGAATCGATGGAAGCCCGGCTGGAGGAGCTGGATGATATCAGCAGGGCTCTGGAGTCGGCTGAAGAGGCCATGACGTCGATGGAGGAGTCGTTTCAGGAGGCGGTAAGCTCTCTTGCCGGGGAAACGGCGGAAGCGTCCGGCGGGGGAGAAGGAACGTATATTTCCTATAACAGACTGATGGAATCCCCTTCGGATTATATGAGGGCCGAACTGACATTTTCGGGCCGCGTCGTTCAGTCGGCGGAGCTTGCGGACGGGGATACGCAGCTTCTGCTTGCGGTGAATTATAATGACGCCACCCGTCTGGTGGGCGTGTTTTCCCGGAGCGTCTTTCCCGGCAGTCTGGGACATGGAGATATCGTTCAGGTAACCGGAAGATTCGGGGGAGTGAACCACTATCGGATGGGCAGCGGTGAGACTGTGGAATTGCCCTATCTTGAGATCAGCCGGCTTATTGTTGAGAGCACGGCGCAGACAATACCGGAATCGACAGCCGCTCCGGCCACGGCGCCGGAGACCGCGGCGGACGCCGCGGCCCGGCAGGCGGGTCCGGGGGAAGCCGCGGGAGGCCCTGGAGAAGCCGCGGGGGGCCCGGGACAGGCAGCCGGATCAGCGCAGTCTGCGGGCCCGGGGCAGGCAGCAGGCCCGGGGCAGTCTGCGGGGCCGGGAGCTCCCTGAAACGCTTCGCGCGGGCTTTAAGGACACAGGATCCTGCGGGGAAGGGCCCCATGCTTTCTATGCTATTCCAGTTCCGCGATCCGCGTGATCCCCACATAGATATGGGATATCTTATACCAGGTGGAGAAATCCGTTATACCTGACTGGGGGAGGCCGAAGACCGACTGGAAGGCGCGCACTGCCTCGGCGGTCGCCGGCCCGTAGAGGCCGTCCGCCGTGATCCGCGGAATGGCGGTGTAGACGCCGGCGATGGCGTTAAGCTGCTCCTGAAGCTGCCTGACCTTCTGGCCTGAGGAACCGGCGGCCAGGGCCTCGCCGGGCCAGGAGGAGGGAATGCCCGCGATCTGCTCAGCCGTGTTGACATAGAGATCGGAACCGTAGAAATAGCGCAGGATCTCGATGGGGCTGAAGCCCTGTTCGCCCAGATCGGCGCTCCCCCACTGGGTCATCCAGCCGGGACATGTTACCTGCCTGCCGTCGCAGTACTGGGTCAGGATCGGCTGTTTTACGTCAGGACGGGACAGGTAGTTGTCGAAGATCTCATCCACGATCAGGGAGATACTCTGATAAATATTGCGGCCGTAGATCCATTTGTGGTCGAAGGCGGTGGAGGACGTGATCGTGAAGTCATAGCCCTGGTTCCGGTACCATTCGGTGTAGACCCTGTTTAAAGTAAATGACATGATCGCAAGTATATTGGCGGTGAGCGCCGCCTGCGGCCATGTGGCGTAGATCTCGCTGGAGGCCACGTTTTTGATATAATCCCGATAGGGCACGTAGTAGTTTTTGGCGGAGCGGTCTGAGGGGACGCCGTCGTGGACCACGATGGTCTGGGGCACCACGATACGGTTCAGGACGATCTCTCCGGTTTCCCGGACCGGCTTCACCTGGGTCTCGGCGATCTTGGGCGGATAGCTTCCGTAGAGAACATGGTCGGGGATCACCACCGGATTTTCTGCCGGCTCATTGTCTGAAAGGGGCTCCAGGGCCGCCGGCTGGATCGCCGTGGTATCGGGAAGGATCTCGGTGCCGCGGATCGAGAGCGGCTTATAACCCGGCGCGGTAACCTCCAGGTTGTACTCGGCGTAAGGTTGTTCCCTGCCCGGGGTCAGGCTGTATTCCAAAGGAGGCGCCTCCAGCGCGATCTGCGGCGTATGGCCGGAGGAATCGGTCGCCGCTTCCTGAAGCGTCAGCCCGGGTTCTCCCGCATAGGAGACGCGCACCACAGCTCCTGGGATGGGGTAATTGTTGACGATGGAGACCACATTGACCTGCAGAAGGCCCTGGGAGGAGGGCCCGGCGTCACAGATATGGATGTCTTTATACATAGAGCTCCGATTTTTCCTGATTATTATCAGTATATAGAACCTGACGAAAAAATATGTACCGGCGCCGGTAAAAATCATGAAAAAAGCGATTGCAAAACAAAAGAACATCCTGTATAATTCTATAGATTCAGGGTTAAGAAAGGAATGGTGATTCATGAAAGCGTACCTGATACTGGAAGACGGCACCGTGTTCGAAGGTCATAGTATCGGCGCTCCCAGGGAAGTCGTCAGTGAGATCGTCTTCAACACGTCGATGACCGGTTACCTGGAAGTCCTTACCGACCCCTCTTACGCGGGACAGGCAGTCGTCATGACCTA
>CANQGA010000103.1 GCA_947600145.1 uncultured Lachnospiraceae bacterium
ACCCCTTACGGTGTCTACCCAAACGTACTGAATTTTGCCATCAATATGCGTAATTCCGGCCTGTCCGAGGCGCGGGATGTGACGGTGGAGATGGTGCTTGACAAGGATAGCGAGATATTTCCTTTCGACATCAACGACGGCAGCTATGACCGGTATCATGAGGTGATAGCCGCCGGGGAGACGGTGCAGCTTCCCTACAGCATGGCGATCCGTGAGGATACATACAGCGGTTTCTATGAGCTGAAATTCAAGATCCATTATCGGGAATCCGCCACCGGGGATATGCAGGAGCAGGAGGAGAGCTTCTGGGTGCGGATCAAGAACAAGGAAAGAGAAGACGAGAATAACCAAAATAAACCTCCAGAAGAGAACGCATATCCATATGCCAAAATAATAGTGGATAGTTTTGAAACAATTCCGGAAACAGTTATCTCCGGTAATTCATTTCAGCTTGTATTGCGCATGAAAAATGCCACAGATATACCTGCGTCTAACATACTTTTAGAGCTGGATTCTCAAACAGCTTCATCAGGCGGAGATACATCATCAGGCGGAGGGGCTGTATTTTCTACTTTATCCGGTTCCTCATCTTATGTTATTGCTTCGCTAGAGCCAGGGGAGATAGCTGAAATCAGACTTGATATGCAGGCAATGGCAGGGATAGAACAGCGAACATATCGTTTGCCAATTACGGAGACTTTTGACTGCCCTGAATACAAAAATGCCAAGATGTCAACTCACATCGATATCCCTGTCCGCCAGGTCGCGCGTCTGAATACAGGCACCATCGACGTGATGCCGTCAGATATCAGCGTCGGCGCCGAGAGCAACATCATGTTCCCGATCAACAACACCGGAAAGGTGCTCCTTTACAATGTGACGGTGGCGTTTGAGGCGGATTCCATCGTGCCGACGGACACCTACGTGGGCAATATCAAGCCCGGTGAGACCGGCAATGTGGACGTGATGCTGACGGGCGCGGCCGGAACGACGGACGACGGCAAGGTGAAGATCATCATCACCTATGAGGATGAGAACGGCGAGGTCCAGGAGCCGGTAGAGAAGGAACTGACGCTGATGGTCACTGAATTCTCGGAAGAGGATTATGAGGATGCGTTTAATCCGGATTTCGACGTAATGCCGGAAGAAGAGCCGAAGTCGCCGGGGAACTATCTGATCTATCTGGCGGCAGCGGCGGTCATTGTAGGCGGAATCATCGGCGGGACCCTGTTCGTGAAGAGCAGAAAGAAGAAAAAAGCGCATCAGGACGATCTGGATGAGATAGATGGTTAGAGGTTCGGACAATGAGATTTTTTGATCTGCTCGCGATGAGCGTAAGCAATCTGAAGCGCAGGAAGCTTCGGACGTTCCTGACGGTGTTGGGCGTTATCATCGGAACTGCTTCGGTGGTCATCATGGTATCCCTGGGGATCGGACTGAACGGCCTGATGATGGAGCAGTACTCGTCCTATGGGGATATGACGATGATCACGGTCTACTCCAACGCGTACTACGGCGGTGGCGGCGGGGATGTGGACGAGAGCAGCTTTCTGACGGATGAGACGGTGAAGCAGTTTGCGAAACTGGATCACGTGACCGGGGCGTCCCCGGTGCTGCGGGCCGACGCGGTCATGAAACAGGGTGCCTATTACTGCAGCTCGAACATTGTCGGCGTCTCCCGGCAGTACCTGGAGACTATCCCGCTGGGGGAAGGACAGCTGGCGCCGGAGGATGATAAAGAACTGAAATTCTATTATGGAAACCGGGTCATCACATGGTTTTCGAATGAGAAGACCGGCGAGGGCTACTGGGACAAGCAGGAGGTGCCGCCGGTGGATTTCATGGGGAAGCCGATGTTTGTGATCTTCGACACCAACGCGTACTGGAGTTCCCGCTGGTCGGACGCCGGGAATCAGACGAAGCCTCCGAAGAAATATATGATCGAGACCGGAGGCGTGGTCGAGGGCGGACTTAACGATTACAATAATTATTCCTATGATATTTACTGCGACGCGGAGCTTCTGAAGCAGCAGCTGAAAATGGTCTTCAAGAAGAACGCGATCCCGGGACAGCCGACGAACAGCAAAGGAAAGCCGTATTCCTATTTTGTGTATGATCAGATCATGGTCTTTGTGGATGATATGGAAAATGTACTGCCGGTCCAGGAGGAACTGACCAATATGGGTTATCAGGCCAACAGCCAGATGCAGTGGATCGAGCAGGCACAGCAGACTTACGGCATGGTGCAGCTGGTGCTCGGCGGCATCGGCGCGGTCAGCCTTTTCGTGGCGGCTATCGGGATCGCCAATACGATGATGATGTCCATCTACGAGCGGACCAAGGAGATCGGCGTCATCAAGGTGCTGGGCTGCGATATGCGCAACATCCGCAATATGTTCCTTATGGAGTCGGGATTTATCGGCTTCATGGGCGGCGTCGTCGGTCTCGCGATCAGTTATGGCGTCGGTTACGCGATGAATCATTTTCTGGCCCTGGGGCAGATGATGATGGGTGTCGCGGGCGATATCTCCCGGATCCCGTTCTGGCTGGCAGGAGGCGCCATCGTGTTCGCGATCCTGGTCGGCATGATCGCCGGGTTCTTCCCGTCGCTGCGGGCCATGCATCTGAGCCCGCTGGCCGCGATCCGCAACGAGTAGGTCTGAGCCCGCTGGCCGCGATCCGCAGCGAATAAACGGAATACAGAAAGAGAAAAAAGTACTTGAAATGCGGCCGCATTTCCGATATGATAAAAGCAGAGCGTGCGACTGGCGGAGTCAGTGGGCAACCACGGGGGAGCACGCATTGAAAAAGCCGACCGCCTGGGCATTATAATTGTGATGCCCGGGCGGTCGTTTTTCGATGCAGGCCGGGCCGCCGGTGACGCCTTGTTTGTATTTTGATGCAGGCCGGGGCGCCGGTGATGCCCTGTCTGTATTTTACGGCGGCGCGCCGCATCCGGCCGGGACGGCGCGGGAGCGGAAGTCGGGGACATCACGCAGGTTTCAGTCAACACACAGGATTTACAACAACAGAAGGAGGACAACGCTATGCAGAAACTGGATTTGGCAAAGGAACTCAGGGAAAACGCGTATCCGGGCCGTGGGATCATCATCGGGAAATCGGCGGACGGCGCCAGGGCGGTGGCTGCCTATTTCATCATGGGACGCAGTGAGAACAGCCGCAACCGCGTGTTTGTGGAGGACGGCGAAGGGATCCGCACCCAGGCGTATGACCCGGCGAAGCTTAAGGATCCCAGCCTGATCATCTACGCTCCGGTGAGGGTGCTGGGCAACAAGATGATCGTGACCAACGGGGATCAGACTGACACGATCTACGAAGGGATGGACAGGCAGCTGACTTTTGAGCAGTGCCTGCGAAGCCGTAAATTTGAGCCGGACGGTCCCAACTACACGCCGCGGATCTCCGGGATCATGCATATCGAGGGCGGCGGATACAATTACGCGATGTCGATCCTCAAGAGCGCGGAGGGGAACCCGGAGTCCTGCCAGCGGTATACGTTCGCGTATGAGAACCCGCTCAGGGGAGAGGGCCATTTTATCCATACCTATATGCATGACGGAAATCCCCTGCCCAGCTTTGAAGGGGAGCCGAAGCGGGTCGGCATCGAAGGGACCATCGATGAGTTTACCGATATGGTCTGGACGAATCTGAACGAGGAGAATAAGGTATCGCTGTTTGTGCGGTTTATCGACATCGCGACCGGGAAGTACGAGACCCGGATCGTGAATAAGAATTCGTAAGGGCCGCAGTGCCTGGGATTGAAAACAATAACCGGACGAGGAGGAGAATAAAGATGAACGAACTTGAATTAAAATACGGATGCAACCCGAACCAGAAACCGTCGAGGATCTTTATGGAGAACGGAAACGAGCTGCCGATCACGGTATTGTCCGGGCGGCCGGGATATATCAATTTCCTGGACGCGTTCAACGGCTGGCAGCTGGTGAGGGAACTTAAGAAAGCGACCGGACTGCCGGCGGCGACGTCATTCAAACATGTGTCCCCGGCGGGCGCGGCGGTGGGTCTGCCGCTGGACGAGACGCTTAAGAAGATCTACTGGGTGGACGATATGGGCGATCTGTCGCCGCTGGCGTGCGCCTACGCGCGGGCAAGAGGCGCGGACAGGATGTCCTCGTTCGGCGATTTCATTTCCCTGTCGGATGTATGCGATGCGGATACGGCCAGGATCATCAAGAGGGAAGTGTCGGACGGCGTGATCGCGCCGGGATATGAGCCGGAGGCTTTGGAGATCTTAAGGAGCAAGAAGAACGGCAATTACTGCGTGATCCAGATCGATGAGAATTATGTGCCGGATCCCATCGAGAGGAAGCAGGTGTTCGGGATCACCTTCGAGCAGGGGCGCAATGAGCTTAAGATCGACGATGAGCTGATGTCCAATGTGGTGACGGCCAATAAGGAGATCCCGGAATCGGCGAAGATCGATCTGGCGATCTCCCTGATCACATTGAAATACACCCAGTCCAACTCGGTCTGCTATGTGAAGGGCGGACAGGCCATCGGGATCGGGGCCGGGCAGCAGTCCCGCGTCCACTGCACGAGACTGGCGGGGCAGAAGGCTGACAACTGGTACCTGCGTCAGTCGCCGCAGGTGCTCTCGCTTAAGTTTGTGGACGGGATCAAGCGGGCGGACCGCGATAACGCCATCGACGTCTATATCGGCGAGGAGTACATGGATGTGCTGGCGGACGGCGCGTGGGAGAAGATCTTCAAGGTGAAGCCGCCGGTCTTTACCCGCGAGGAGAAGCGGGCGTGGCTTGATACGATGACGGATGTGGCGCTCGGCAGCGACGCGTTCTTCCCCTTCGGCGACAACATCGAGCGGGCGAAGAAGAGCGGCGTGAAATACATTGCCGAGCCGGGCGGTTCCGTGAGGGACGATCAGGTGATCGCAACCTGCGACAAGTACGGGATGGCGATGGTATTTACCGGGATCCGGCTGTTCCATCACTGATCCGGAAATCCATGAGAAGGGGATGCTGAAATGGGGTTTGAACTGAGAAAATTTATACCGCCGGAGTTTGATCAGCCGCGGTTTACGGATGCGCCGGACGCGGCTCTTCGCGAGGCTCCGATTGACGGGGTGGCGCCGGAGAATTACCACGCGATGAGTATTTTTCCGGAGTATTTTAAGATCAGCGGGAAATGGCTTCTGGCGGAGGAGAGCCGCATGGACTGCGTGCCGGTCTATGAGAACGGCAGGATCGCCGTGCGGGAATTCCGGCTCCTTAAGAAGGGGGATTTGGTGGTCACTGGACGGACAGAGAACGCGGAGGAAGGGATCTATATGTACGCGGACGGGTTCCGCGAGGCAAAGGAGGTCCGCGATACCTTCGCGTTCAGGCAGAACCGGTCGCGGGAGACCGCGTTTTCCAGAGACTACGACGAGCTCTACGAGCTTCTGAATTACGAGAAGGAGAACGGACGAATCGTCTGGGTCCTGGGACCGGCCTTCGCGTTTGATAATGACGCCAGGAACGCGTTCTCCAGGCTGATCGCGAACGGCTATGCGGACTGCGTGATGGCAGGCAACGCGCTCGCGACCCACGATCTGGAGGCGGCTTATCTGGGAACGGCCCTGGGACAGGATATCTACACCCAGAGAAGCCAGGAAAACGGCCATTACAACCATCTGGACACGATCAACCGGGTGAAATATCACGGCGGGATCCGGCAGTTCATTGAAAAGGAGCGGATCGACAACGGGATCATCTATAACTGTGAGAAATACCATGTGCCCTATGTGCTGGCCGGTTCCATCCGCGACGACGGTCCGCTGCCGCCGGTGTACGGCAACGTCTACGAGGCCCAGGACCGGATGCGCGACCAGATCCGCTCCGCGACCACGGTGATCTGCATGGCGACGACGCTGCACACCATCGCCACCGGCAACATGACGCCGTCCTACCGGGTACTGCCGGACGGAACGGTGCGGCAGGTGTATTTCTACTGCGTGGATATCTCCGAATTCACGGTCAATAAGCTGAGCGACCGGGGAAGTCTCTCGGCGCGCGGGATCGTGACCAATGTGCAGGATTTCATCGTGACGCTGAGCAAGGGGCTGGGGCTGTAAAAGACAAAAGTCAGCAGAGAGCGGAGAGAAAGCTGAAGAAAGGAGGCGCAGGCAGATGGGAAAAGCGGAAGAGCGGCAGGCCGGACCGGATGCGGAGCGGAGCGGCCGGATCTACATTGCGATCGATCTGAAGTCCTTCTACGCGTCGGTTGAGTGCAGAGAGCGCGGGCTGGATCCGCTGACCACGAATCTGGTCGTGGCTGATGAGAGCCGCACGGAGAAGACGATCTGCCTGGCGGTCTCGCCCTCGCTGAAAGCCTACGGCATCCCCGGCCGGGCGCGGCTCTTCGAGGTGGTCCAGAAGGTGCGTGAGGCCAACCGCCGTCGGCTGGCGGACGCGCCGGGGCGGGCCTTTGCGGGGGAATCCTGTAACGCCTCCGAGCTGGCCGCGTCGCCGCAGAAGGCCATTTCCTATATCGTGGCGCCGCCGCGGATGGGCCTGTACCTGGAACGCAGCACACAGATCTATGAGATCTATCTGAACTACGTGGCTCCGGAGGATATCCACGTCTATTCCATCGACGAGGTGCTGATCGACGCCACCGGCTATCTGGGGACTTATAAGCTGACGCCCCGTGAATTCGCGATGAGGATGATCCGGGACATTCTTGATAAGACCGGCATCACGGCCACCGCCGGCATCGGGACAAACCTGTATCTGGCCAAGGTTGCCATGGATATCGGCGCGAAGCATGTGGAGCCGGACGCGGACGGAGTGCGGATCGCCCAGCTGGATGAGATGGGCTACCGGAGGCAGCTGTGGGGCCATCAGCCGCTGACAGATTTCTGGAGAGTGGGACAGGGCTACCGGCGGAAGCTGGAGGAACACGGGCTTTACACCATGGGAGATATCGCCCGGTGTTCTCTGGGTGGGCCGGGAGATTATTACAATGAAGACCTGCTTTATAAATTGTTCGGCGTGAACGCGGAGCTTCTGATCGACCACGCCTGGGGCTGGGAGCCGGTGACCATCGCGGATGTGAAGGCCTACAAGCCGGAGTCCAACAGTATCAGCTCCGGACAGGTCCTGCAGTCTCCCTACGACTGCGGGAAGGCCCGACTGGTGGTCCATGAGATGGCGGATCTGCTGGCGCTTGACCTGGTGGATAAGCGTCTGGTGACTGACCAGCTGGTCCTTACGGTCGGCTACGATGTCGAGAACCTGACGGATCCGGCGCGGGCCGCCCGCTATAAGGGGCAGGTGACGACGGACCGCTACGGACGCCGGATTCCCAAACACGCCCATGGGACGGAAAATCTCAAGCGGCAGACGTCCTCGTCGCGGCTGATCTCGGAGGCGGTCCTGCGGCTCTATGACCGGATCATTGATCCGGACCTGCTGGTGCGGCGGATCACTGTCGCGGCGTGCCGGGTGTCCGACGAGCGGGAGATGAAGGCGGAGCCGGAGATGGTGCAGTTAGATCTTTTCACAGATTATGAAGCGCTCGAAAAGGAGAAGCAGAGAAATGAGGAGCAGCTCGCCAAGGAGCGGAAGATGCAGGAGGCCATGCTCTCCATCAAGAAGAAATACGGCAAGAACGCGGTGCTTAAGGGGATGAACCTGCAGGAAGGCGCAACCGCGGTTCAGCGGAACGCGCAGATCGGAGGTCACAAGGCATGAGACAGATGAACGGCAGTGGACAATGCGGAGAGCCGGGCGCTTCCGGCAGCGGCCAATGCGGAAGCCGCAGCGCTTCCGGTAGCGGAGGTGACCGCGTAAGCCTCGGTTACGATGATATCATCAATCTCCCGCACCATGTCTCGACGACCCGCCCTCATATGACCGTCGCCGAGCGCGCGGCCCAGTTCTCGCCGTTCGCGGCACTGACGGGCCACGGCGACGCGATCCGGGAGACGGCCAGACTGACGGAAGACCAGACCGATCTGGATGAAGATATGCTGGTGCGGCTGGATGAAAAGCTGGCGGAGCTGGCGCGGACAGCCGCCGCGGGGGTTCAGCCGGAGGCCGCGGTCACGTATTTTGAGGCGGATGAGCGGAAGAAGGGCGGAGCGTACCGGACGAAGACGGGCCGGGTGAAACGGGTGGATCCGGCCGGGCGGAAGATCATTTTCACGGACCGGACGGAGCTGGAGATAGAGAATGTTGTCGATATTGAGATCGCGCCGGATCCAAATCGCCGCTATGGCGCGGCAGAATGGAGGATTCTATGAATTACTACACAACGGAAAAGATCAACGATCAGCTGACGCTGATCCGCAGCTTAAGCGGCGAGCTTCTGTACCTGGCTGAGGGAACAAAAAGCGCTGTCCTCATCGATACCTGCGTGGGCGTCGGCCATCTGAAAGCGTTTGTGGACGGTCTGACGGACAAGCCGCTGACCGTACTTCTGACCCACGGCCATGTGGATCACGCGCCCGGTGCGCCGGAGTTTGACACGGTCTATATGAACGAGCGGGATATCCCGCTGTACCGCACGCGCTGCCCACTGACGGAGAGAAAGGAATATCTGAAAGCGAATTTGGGCCCGCGCTTCGCGGAGCTTGCGGAGGACGATTTTGTGCCGGAGACGCCGGATTATCCGTTTTTGCCGCTTCATGACGGCGACAGCTTCGATCTGGGCGGCCTCCATATCGACGCTTACGCCCTGCCGGGGCATACGCCGGGCAGCATGGTGTTCCTGCTGCGGGAACTGCGTACCCTGATCACCGGCGATTCATGCAATAACGCTACCTATCTGTTCCTGAAAGAGTCCAGTCCGCTGGCGGAATACCGCGATAATCTGAAACGCGTGCAGGACCGTCTGGCCGGACAGTACGACCGGATCTACATGTCCCATGTGGTGATGGAGGCCGGGACGGATATGATCGACAATGTGCTGGAGGCGATCGATGAGGCGCTGCGCGGGGAGGCGGACGATCTGCCCTATGAGTTCCATGAGTATCACGCCTTCATCGCGAAGAAGTGCAATATGCGGTTCGAACGTGAGGACGGGAAGAGCGGGAATATCGTGTATGATAAGGGGAAGCTGGCGTAAAAAAGAAGCTGTCCGGTTTTTCGGAAATATGCATTCGGAAATATATCGACTATTATTTGACATATTTCCGAATGCTTATTGATTTTTTTCCGAAAAATGAGTATACTATTACCAAAACATGCAGGGAGGCGATATCATGGCTGACATGATTTCCGTAAAAGAAGCTGCGAGACGCTGGAATGTGACTGAAAGAAGCGTGACCGGATTCTGTCGTGAGGGGAAAATTCCCGGCGCCGCAAAGCGCGGGAAGGTATGGGCGATTCCTGCCGGCGCGCAAAAGCCTGCGGATAACCGTATAAAAACAGGTGCGTACAGACAAACATATCGCTGCGATGGGAACGAGCATCGCCTTCCCCTGCCTGTAGGAGTTTCCGATTACCGCCTTGCTTCGACAGAGTATTATTATATTGATAAGACACTGCTGATCCGGGATTTTCTGGATGAGCGTCCGATGGTGTCTCTGTTTACCAGACCCCGCCGTTTCGGGAAGACGCTGAACATGGATATGCTGCGCACATTTTTCGAAAAATCGGATGAGGATACATCGCGCTATTTCAAAGATAAGAAGATCTGGGCCTGCGGAGAGAGATATCGTGCTTACCAGGGCAGATATCCGGTTATTTTTCTCTCTTTTAAGGATATGAAGTACAATTCCTGGGAAGAAACGCTGGAGGATGTCAGAGATACGATCGCCCGGGAGTATAAACGGCACAGAATATTGCTGACAAGCGACAGGATCGATGAAACCGAAAAGCACTTTTTCAATGAAATCACGGCGAAATCCGCAACGGTGGTTGAACTTTCGCACGCGCTTCTGTATCTCTCGCAGATGCTTCACGAGCATTATGGAGAGTCCGCGGTCATTATCGTGGATGAATATGATACGCCGATCCAGCAGGGACATGCAAAAGACTTTTATGAAGAAGTGATCTCTTTTATGCGCAACCTTCTCTCGGGCTGCTTTAAGGACAATAAGCACCTGGCTTACGGATTTCTCACTGGGGTGCTCCGCGTTGCCAAGGAAAGTATTTTCAGCGGATTAAACAACCTGACGATCAATTCGGTGCTTGATAACAAATACAGCGAGTACTTTGGTTTTACCGCGGAGGAGGTCAGGGAGACGGCGCGATATTACGGAGTTAACGATAAATTTTCCGAGATCTGCGAATGGTATGACGGCTACCGGTTCGGCAATACGGAGATTTTCAATCCGTGGTCTGTGATCAATTATTTCAGCAATCACTGCGAGCCGAGAACATACTGGCTTTCCACCGGCAGCAACGATATTATCGGAGAGGTGATCGACGAGGCCGATGATGAGATCTATCAGAAGCTGACATCCCTTGTCAACGGCGGTTCATTTGCAACGTATATCGATACGGGCGTTATTTATCCGCAGATCAGAAGCAATCCTTCTTCGATCTACAGTTTTCTGCTTGTCGCAGGCTA
>CANQGA010000104.1 GCA_947600145.1 uncultured Lachnospiraceae bacterium
TCTCGAATTCATAGGGCGAAGCCCGTGAGCGAGAAAGCCGCAGGCTTTCGAGCTGGCACTGCGGAGAAGAAGGCCGCAGGGCGAATTCGTACTGTTCCTCAAGGAGAACCAAGGATGAGCACTTCAAACTCCACCAACAGAGAGTTCAAAAAAAACCAGCTTCGCAGCCGTATGATCACTACCGGCCAGCCGGTCCGTCAGTCCGACCGGTTTTCCGGCCATGCGGCTGACAGGGATGCCGCGGAGGAGACGTCCGCCGTGCCTTTCGGCACGGCCGGCCGCCGGTCCGGCCCCCGCGTTACGGCCCGTTCCCAGGCGGCGGAAGCCAGCCGGCAGCGGGCGGAGAGCGCGGAGACGATCCGCCGCGCGCACAATAAAGTAGTCCGCCGCCGGGTCATTATCATTACAGTAGTGCTGCTGCTTGCCGCGGGCGTGATGGGCGGCCTTTTCTGGTACAGCCGTTTCGCGAAGCTGGAGAATCTGACCGTTGTATGGGAGCGCCAGATGGAACAGACGGAAGGCACATTTACCGGGTATGTCAGCTTCGGCGAGAATGTGCTCAAATACACCCGCGACGGCGCCTCCTACATAGATGGTTCCGGCAAGGATATCTGGATCCAGAGCTATGAGATGAGCGCTCCGATCGTGGCCGTCTGCGGCAATTACGCGGCGATCGCGGATCAGCAGGGCAACAGCATCTATATCTGCGATCAGACCGGATGCGTGGGCGTGGCGACCACGGTGCTTCCGATCTCCCGGATAACGATCTCGTCCCGCGGCATGGTCGCGGCGATCGTGGAGGACCAGACGTCCAGCAGCGTCTATTATTATCAGCGGGACGGCTCGGAGATGGAGATCTATATCAAGGGCCTGTTAAGCAGCGCCGACAGTCAGGACGACAAGGGCATCGGCTATGTGCTGGACGCGGATCTGACGCCTAACGGCAACATCCTGATGGGCTCCTATTTCTATGTGCAGGGCGGGAAGCTGCGCAACCGCGTGGCGTTCTATAATTTCTCCGAAGTGGGTAAGAACGCCGTAAACCGTATGGTAGGCGGTTTCCATGAGATGTACGAAGACAGCATGGTGGCGCGGGTCGTCTGCCTGGATGATACCCATGCGGCGGCGTTTGCGGACAACAGCCTCTCCTTTTTCAGCCTTCGTGATGAGATGTCGCCGGAACTTACGGTGCTGATCCCGGTGGAGGAGGAGATCCGCAGTATTTTCTATAATGATAAATACGTGGGGATCATCGTTTACGCCGAATCCGGAGAAGAAGAATACCGCATGGATGTATACCATGCGAACGGAGAGAAAGCATTTTCAAAAGAATTCAGCTACGACTACTCCAAAGCAGACGTAGAGGGAGATATGGTGATTCTGTACAATGAAGATTCCTGCAGGATCTACAATCACTACGGCAACCTGAAATACGAAGGCATGTTTGACTATACTGTGGCTAAGATTACGAAAGACAGCCTTCCCAATCAGTTTATCGTGACCGGACCGCAGACGATGCAGGAAATACTATTACACTGAGAAGGAGAAAAGATCATGAGCAGGTTTTGTGTCGGAATTGATGTGGGCGGTACGACCGTGAAGCTGGGGATTTTTGAGAATAACGGACAGCTGATGCGTAAATGGGAGATTCCCACCAGGAAGGAGCATAACGGCTGCAATATTCTGACCGATGTCGCTGTCTCCATCCGCCGTACTCTGGATGAGATGGGGATCAAATTCTCTGAGGTGGGCGGCGCCGGTATGGGCGTTCCGGGCCCGGTAGCCCGCAGCGGTTATGTGCCGCGGTGCGTGAACCTGGGCTGGGGCGAGTGCTACCCGGCACGGGATCTGAGCCTGATGCTGGACGGCCTTCCCGTTCTGTGCGCCAACGACGCCAATATCGCTGCTCTGGGCGAGATGTGGCAGGGCGGAGGAAAAGGCTATGACGATATCGTCATGATCACGCTGGGCACCGGCGTAGGCGGCGGCGTTGTGATCGATCAGAAGATTGTGGCCGGCCGCCACGGACTGGCGGGCGAGATCGGCCACACCCATGTCCGCGACGACGAGACCGAATACTGCAACTGCGGCAGCCGCGGGTGTCTGGAGCAGGTGGCGTCGGCCACCGGGATCGTCCGCGAGGCGAAGCTGTTTATGGCGTCATCCGGCAAGGAATCGGCGCTGCGGGAGTTTGATGAGAAAACGCTGACTGCCAAGGACGTGATCGATACGGCCAAGGCCGGAGATGAGCTTGCGATGGAAGTCGTGGAGTGTGTCTGCTATTATCTGGGCCGTTCCCTGGCGCAGCTGGCGCTTACGATCGATCCGGAGATCTTCGTTATCGGCGGCGGCGTGTCCAAAGCGGGGCAGTTCCTGATCGATATCATTCAGAAATACTATGTGCAGTATGAAACGCTTTCCGAGAACCGGCCGCTGATCGGCCTGGCGAAGCTGGGCAACGACGCGGGAATCTACGGAGCGGCGCGGATGGTTCTGGACTGATCCGCCGCGCCGCGGACGCGCGGCCTGGCGGGCCCGCCTATCCCCGGACATGAGGAGACCCCGGCTGTTGCCAGCCGGGGCAATTATGAAAAAATCTATGTGCATAATGTCAAAGGAAAAAGGGAAAAAATCTTTCTTTCTGTGCATTTCTTATAAAATGATTGTAGGGCACCCATGTGAATTAGGTATAAACAAATTGTAAACAAATTATGAACATTCAACAAATTGCATAAGGGCCTTTTCGCCGCCGCGCGCGGCCTTATCTTGCAAGAATACTGTTTATGAACACGATGTAGCAGGCGAAATCGCCGATCCGCTTGCGGATGATCGGGTCGTCTTCTTCGTATCCGATCGCGTCCCGCCATGCCGCGTCCCTGCCCTGCATCTTAAGATAACGGGCCAGCTGGTTGAATTTGATAATGACGGAATTGTGGCAGGAAGTGCGGCCGGGATCCTTTTCCGCCTTTGCGGATCTGTCCCACAGGCACCAGCCTGCGCGGAAAGAGGCGTACCGTGTGGCCGTCTCCACTAATTCATGATATAGCTCCAGGGCGTCCGGATCGGCGCCGATCCCGGCGGCCATGTCCGCGTGCAGCCGTTCCATTTCTTCTAAGGAAAGGATCTGCGGCTGGGAAAGATAATCGGAGTATAAAGCGATCATAAAGTCACCTCTCTGTGTTGATAGGTCCAGTGGCACCGAACCGGCGCGGTATAATCTCTATCGAGATTATACCATGCCCTCCGGGCATGCTCCCTCCGGGGGATGCGCACGGTTCGCTTCGGTGTTTGCCCTCCCTTCGGTCGGGCGCGAACCGGCGCGGTATAATCTCTATCGAGATTATACCATATGTACCGCAAACGGTGGAAATTATTCTGTGATTCTTCTTTTTTTCTTGATGAAAATATGATAGAATTGCAGAGTGATCATTTGCGGAGATCTGACGCGGGGCGGACGGCGTCCCGGCAGATATAAAAGGAACGATCGGTTATCGCGGACTGGAGGAGTCATGGCGGAGTATAATAAAAAGAAGACCCTTGTGATCGGCCACAAGAACCCGGATACGGATTCTGTCTGTTCGGCGGTCTGCTACGCGGCGCTGAAGCGGAAGCTGACCGGCGACGACTATGAGGCGGCCAGAGTGGGCCATATGAATGAGGAAACGCTGTTCGTGCTACGGTATTTCGGGCTGGAGAAACCCATGCGGGTACGGCATGTGCGGACGGAGGTGCGGGACATCGATATCCGGCAGGTTCCCGGCGTGAACCGGAATATTTCCCTGAAGAACGCGTGGAATATCATGCAGCGCGACAGTCTGGTGACGCTGCCGGCGGTGACGGAGGACGGAACGCTGGAAGGTCTGATCACGGTCAGCGACATCGCGAAGACTTACCTGGATGTATTGGACAGCAGTATCCTGTCCAAGGCGCATACGAAGTACTCCAATATCGTCGAGACGCTGGAGGGCCTGATGATCGTCGGAGATGAGGAGGGATATTTCTCACAGGGGAAGGTGCTGATCGCGGCGGCGAACCCGGACATGATGGAGTACTATATCAGCGAGCACGATCTGGTGATCCTGGGCAACCGCTACGAGTCCCAGCTGTGCGCCATCGAGATGGGCGCGGACTGCATCATTGTCTGCGAGGGCGCGGCGGTGTCCATGACGATCCAGAAGCTGGCCCGGGAGAAGGGCTGTACCGTGATGACGACCCCCTACGACGCCTTTACGGCGGCGCGTCTCATTAACCAGAGCATGCCGATCGGATATTTTATGAAAAGCGATCATCTGGTCACGTTCCAGGAGACGGACGTGGTGGACGAGATCAAGGACGTGATGGCCAACAAGCGCCACCGCGACTTCCCGATCCTGGACGAGGACGGCAAGTACAAGGGCATGATCTCCCGCCGCAACCTTCTTGGCGCACGGGGCAAGTCGGTGATCCTTGTGGATCACAACGAGCGGTCTCAGGCGGTGGACGGCATCGAGAACGCGCGGATCGTGGAGATCATCGACCATCACCGGATCGGTTCCATCGAGACCATCGGGCCGGTGTATTTCCGCAATCAGCCGCTGGGCTGCACAGCTACCATCGTCTATCAGATGTACCGGGAAAATGATGTCGCGGTCGACCGGCAGACGGCGGGGCTTCTGTGCAGCGCGATCCTGTCGGATACGCTTCTGTTCCGGTCGCCGACCTGTACGGATATCGACCGGCGGGCGGCGGAGGATCTGGCGCGGATCGCCGGGATCGATGTGGAAAAATACGCGATGGAGATGTTCTCGGCGGGCAGCAATTTCGCCAGCAAGACCGAGGAGGACATTCTGTATCAGGATTTCAAACTGTTCACGGTCGGGAAGACCACGTTCGGCGTGGGACAGATCAATTCGCTGAGCGCGCAGGAACTCGACGAGCTTGAGAAGCGGATGCTTCCGTATCTGAAGACGGAGCGGTCGCGGCGCGGCCTGGACATGATGTTTTTGATGCTGACAAATATCCTGACGGAGACCACAGTGCTTCTGTGCGCCGGGCAGGGCGCCGGGCAGATGATCCGGAACGCGTTTCAGATGGAAGAGGACGGTAAGACGGATCAGGTGCTGTTGTCCGGCGTGGTATCGCGGAAGAAGCAGCTGGTGCCTGCGATCATGGTGGAGATGGAAGGCTAGCGCAGCCGGATCGGACGATGCAGAGAGAAGGAGAGACGAGATGACATTTACATATCCCGCGGTGGTCGTGCCGCATGACGAAGATAACGGATACCATGTATATTTCCCGGATCTGGAGAGCTGCGAGGCGGACGGGCCGGATCTGGACGACGCGCTGCAGAACGCCAGGGAGGCGGCCTATGACTGGATCTGCGTGGAGCTGGAGGAGGAGACGGTCCTGATGCCGGAGGTATCCCACGCGGAGGATATTGCGCTGCCGGAAGGCGGATTTCTGCGCAATATCATGGTGACGGTGAAGCTGCTTCCGGATAATGACTGAGCGGACTGCGGCCGGATCAGATGGCGAGATCATAAGAAAGGAGCTCGATCATGGCGAAACAGAGTTGGAAACCTGGAAATCTTCTGTATCCTCTGCCGGTGATCATGGCCAGCTGCCAGCGTCCCGGCGAGAAGCCGAATATTATCACGCTGGCGTGGGCCGGTACGGTCTGTTCCACCCCGCCGATGGTGTCCGTTTCTATCCAGAGAGTGCGGCATTCCTACGACATCATTAAGGAGACCGGGGAGTTCGTTGTCAATCTGGTGACGAAGGATCTGACCTTTGCCACTGATTACTGCGGCGTCCGTTCCGGGCGCGACGTGGACAAATTCGCGGAGATGAAGCTGACGCCGCTGCCTTCCCGGCATATTGCGGCGCCGGGCATTGCCGAGAGTCCGGTGAACCTGGAGTGCAGGGTGAAGCAGGTGATCCCTCTGGGCAGTCATGATATGTTCGTAGCGGAGATCGTGGGCGTGACGGTGGAGGACAGCTATATCGATGCGAACGGCAAATTCCATCTGAACGACACGGACCTGACGGCCTATTCCCACGGGGAGTATTTCCGGCTGGGCGAGAAGCTGGGAAAGTTCGGCTATTCGGTAGAGAAGAAGACGGCCGGAAAGCGGAAATAGCGGCGGAATCGGAGGCGGGCCGCCGGAGACCGCGGCAGGATATGCGCCGGAAACTGCGGCGGGATACGCGCGGGAGACCGCGGAAGGATATGCGCGGGAGACCGCGGCAATCGTACAGACAGGAGAATAACATTATTTTGAACACTCAACACAGTAATATTACATTGATCGGCATGCCTGCCGCCGGTAAAAGCATGGTGGGCGTGCTTCTTGCCAAACGCCTGGGTTACTCTTTCATAGACACGGACATCGTGATCCAGGAACAGGAGGGACGGCTTCTGAAGGAGATCATCGCGCAGGAGGGCCTGGACGGCTTTCTGGCGATCGAGAACCGTGTGAACGCCGGACTGACGCCGCGCCGCGCGGTGATCGCGCCGGGAGGAAGCGTGGTCTACGGGCGCGAAGCGATGGAACATTTTAAAGAGATCAGCACCGTGGTCTATCTGCGGGTCGGCTTTGACGATCTCAGGCAGCGTCTCGGGGATCTGAAAGACCGGGGCGTGGTCCTGCGGGACGGCATGACGCTCCGCGGACTTTACGACGAGCGGACTCCTCTTTATGAGAAATACGCCGACATCATCATTGACGAGACCGGCAGATCCGCCGGCGGCGTAGTGGACGAGCTGCGGGAGATGCTGACCGGGTGGAAGCGCTGACCGGTCTGAGAAACGGCCCGGAGAAAGCCGGACGGCAGTCTTTCCGGAAGAGAAGAAAGCGGATCGGGCCGGACGATCGATAATTACCGCTCCGCCTGCATGCGGGGCTGAAAGAAAGGAAGGATAGAACTATGAAACGTTTACTGGCAATCGGAGAAGCACTCATTGACTGGATCCCGGCGGAGTCGGGCAGACCTATCCGCCATGTTACCGCGTTTCAGCCGAAGGTAGGCGGCGCGCCCGCCAATGTGGTCGGCGCATATGTGAAGCTGGGCGGCAGCGGCTCCATGATCACTCAGCTGGGAGACGATCCCTTCGGCGATAAGATCGTGGAAGAGCTGGCGGACTGCGGGATCGACTGCAGCTATGTGAAGCGGACCAGGGAAGCGAATACCTCCCTGGCGTTCGTGGCGCTGCAGGAGGACGGCAACCGGGAGTTTTCTTTCTACCGCAAGCCCGGGGCGGATATGCTGCTGAAGCCGGAGGCTGTGGAGGAAGCGTGGTTTAAGGATATTTTCGCGCTGCATTTCTGTTCGGTGTCCCTGGGCAACTGGCCTATGAAAGAAGCCCATCGGAAAGCGATCCGGTGCGCCCGGGAGGAAGGCGCGCTGGTCAGCTTCGACCCGAATCTGAGGCTGGCGCTGTGGGAGGATACGGATGAGCTGCGCCGGGTGGTGCGGGAATTTGCGCCGACGGCCGATATCCTGAAGGTATCCGACGAGGAACTGGAATTTATCACCGGCAAGACGGACATTGCCGACGCGCTGCCTGAGCTTCTGACCGGCAATACGAAGCTGGTGATCTATACGAAGGGCGCGGACGGCGCGGAATGCTATACAAAGACCGCGAAAGGCTTTGCCGCCAGCCGGAAGGTTTCCGCGGTGGACACCACCGGCGCGGGCGACGGCTTTATCGGCTCCTTCCTCTACTGCCTGTCACGGGACGGCGTGGGCGCCGCTGATATCGCGGACCTGCCGGCGGAGAAAATGACGGAATACCTGGCATTTTCCAACCGGTTCTGCGGCATCAGCGTGACCAAGCTGGGCGCGATCGCGTCGTATCCGACATTGGCGGAGATGGAGTAAGTGCGCGGCTGCGATGGAAGACGGATGCGAGGTGGGCGGGATGCCGGCGCAGATTCCTGAATTTCTGCGGGAAATGTTGACTGCCCAGTACGGAGCGGAGACAGCCGTTCGGATCATGGAGGGCTATACGAAACGCCGTCCGGTCACGCTGCGGGCGAATACGCTTCGGGCTGACGCGGCCGGCGTGCGGCGGAGGCTGAGCGATGCCGGTATCCGCTGGCGGGAAGTCGCGTGGAGTCCGGAAGCGCTGATCCTGGATGAAGCGCGGGAACCGGCGGTGCGTGCCCTGGATCTCTATGAGAACGGAGAGATCTATCTGCAGAGTCTGTCATCCATGATCCCGCCTCTGATCCTCGGGCCGCGTGCCGGGGAATGTATCCTTGATATGGCGGCGGCGCCCGGCGGCAAGACCACCCAGATGGCGGCGCTGACCGGCGGCGCGGCGCAGATCACGGCCTGTGAGAAAAACTACGCCCGCGCGGAGCGGCTGCGGTATAATCTGGAAAAGCAGGGGGCGGGCGGCGTCCTGGTGATGAATGAGGACGCGCGGAAGCTGGATCCGTTCTTTTCCTTCGACAGGATACTTCTGGACGCGCCCTGCAGCGGCAGCGGGACGATCTTTGCGGCGGAGCGGGGCGGGGCGGCTGTTATGATCTCTCAGGAACTCATTGACCGTTCCGTCCGTACCCAGGAGGCGCTTCTGCGCAAGGCGCTGCAGCTGCTGAAGCCGGGGCACGAGATGGTCTATTCCACCTGCTCCGTTCTGAATGCTGAAAATGAGCGGGTGCTGAAGCGGGTGCTGCCCGGCGCGAAAGCGCGGGTGGTTCCGATCCGGCATCCCATGACGGAAGAATTGCCCCTGCTCCCTGCGGAGATCGAAGGGACGCTGTGTATCTGCCCGACAGAGTTATACGAGGGATTTTTTGTCGCGAAGATACAGAAACTGTAAGCGGAGGATCTGTATTCCGGCGGATCAGGCCGGCCGTCCTGCAAGCTGCGGCGCCGGCCCCGGAAATCATTTGAAAGACAGGAGCAAGCAGTACCAATGAACCGCAATCTGATGAAACAGGTTATCATAAAGACGATCCCTGTTATGACCGGGTATCTCGTTCTGGGTCTGGGATTCGGAATTCTGTCCGAGAACGCCGGTTACGGAATCGGGTGGGTTCTGGCTATGAGCGTATTTATCTACGCGGGATCCATGCAGTATCTGATGGTCAGCCTGCTGACCTCCGGCGCGTCGGTGATCTCCACGGCCCTGGCTACCCTGATGGTCAACGCCCGGCACCTGTTCTATGGCATTTCCATGATCGGCCGCTATAAGGGCGCCGGAAAGAAGAAGCCGTATCTGATCTTCGCGCTGACCGACGAGACGTATTCGCTGGTGTGTGGCGACGATACGCCTCCGGGAGTCGATCCGCATCTGTACTATTTTCTGGTCTCTCTCTGCAATCAGATCTACTGGATCACAGGAACTGTGCTGGGCGCGGTCATCGGTTCTGCCATTACGTTCAACACGGCAGGGATCGATTTCGCGATGACGGCCCTGTTTGTGACGGTATTCGTGGAGCAATGGCTGACCGCGAAGAACCATATCCCGGCCGTTGCCGGCGTTGTGATCACGGTGGTATGTCTGATCATCTTCGGCAGCGATCTGTTCCTGATCCCTTCAATGATCATGATCCTGGCCGGTCTGATGCTGGGAAGGAGGCGGCTGGACTGCCCTGACCGGCCGGTGGGCGAGAACGAAGCCGCGGCCGTCGAAGAGAGCGTGGCTGCGGGATCCGGCAAAGACGCGGCCGTCGCAGAGAGCGGGGCTGCGGGATCCGATAAAGCTGCGGCTGAAGCCGTGGCCGTCGTAGAAATGAAAGCCGCGGGAAAGGAGGAGCAGCCATGACAGACACGCATGCGGCAGCCCTGATCGCCGTCTCAGCGGGTGTGACGGCGCTGCTTCGATTCCTGCCGTTTCTGCTTCTCGGAGGCAAGCGGAAAACGCCGGAATTCATTACTTACCTGGGCAAAGTTCTGCCTTACGCCATCATGGGCATGCTGGTAGTCTATTGCCTGAGGGGTATTACTCCGCTCGTCTGGCCCCACGGCATTCCGGAGCTTCTGGCGGCAGCGGTGACGGCTCTGCTCCATGTGTGGCGCCGCAACACGCTGGTCAGCATCGCCGGAGGCACGATCTGTTACATGGTGCTCATACAGTTTCTGTTCGTCTAGATCATTTTAAATGTTTCGATAAATATTTCGATAAGCAATACGAACAAGGCGTCACTGGCGCCTTGTTCGCATACTGACGTAATAAGAAAGAGCGCCCGGGGCGCTCTTTCTATATCTGATCTTGTGATCAATGCTTACAGCTGCGGGCCGGCGGCTACCAGAGCCTTGCCGTGCTCGTTGGTCTCGTACTTGGCGAAATTCTTGATGAATCTCTGCGCCAGATCCTTTGCCTTCGCATCCCACTCGGACGGATCCGCGTAGGTGTCGCGCGGATCCAGAATGCCGGTATCCACGCCGTTGAGCTGGGTCGGTACCTCAAAGTTGAAGTACGGGATCTTTTTCGTCGGAGCGCCCTTGATGTCGCCGTTTAAGATCGCGTCGATGATGCCGCGGGTGTCCTTGATGGAGATACGCTTGCCGGTGCCGTTCCAGCCGGTGTTCACCAGATA
>CANQGA010000105.1 GCA_947600145.1 uncultured Lachnospiraceae bacterium
CGCCGCCTCGAAAACGCTTCGCGTTTTCTCGGTCGCGGGCATTGGGCCAATGCCCGCTCTGCCGTGTGCTGACAGAACCCGGCCCCCGCGAGCGGCGCCGGCGCTTTCCCGGACGCACCTCGGACGCGCCGCCTCGAAAACGCTTCGCGTTTTCTCGGTCGCGGGCATTGGGCCAATGCCCGCTCTGCCGTGTGCTGACAGAAGCCGGCCCCCGCGAGCGGCGCCGGCTTCTGTCGGCACACGGCGCCGGCGCTGTAACAATTTGCCTTCGCGCAAAAAAAGCTCCCGTCCGCATAGGACGGGAGCTTGAACTCACGTGGTACCACCTAATTTCACCGGACACTCGCATGTCCGGCCTCGCCGGGTACGGCCGCCGTTCCGAAAACGGTGGATTATACCCTGTCGCTGTAACGGGCGCTTCCGTCGCGGCCTAAACCAGATGATTCGGCCACGCAACTCCAGGACCATGTTCACAGGCTTTCTTCTGCTCCCTCTCAGCCTCCGGAGCTCTCTGTGAGAATCCCCGCCTGCTACTCTTCCCTTCCAAGTCTTTAAAATATATTGTTGACTCAGCTTGTGATAAGCTTAGAGCATTTCCGGCAATTTGTCAAGCGATTTTTTTCGCTCAGGCTCTGCCTTCTATCTGACCTCGCTCATATACCGGGAATAATCCCCGGCCTTGATCGTCCGGAACAATTCCTTCGCTTCTTCCGGCGTCTCGCCGGCATCCTCCATCATATCCTCCCAGCGCGCCTTCAAAAGAGCCATCAGTTCTTCTTCTGACTTCTCAGCCAGCAATGCTTCCGCCTCCTCCGCGCTGTCCGCCGCCAGTTCCGCCAGCTTCTCCCGGCTCTTTCCGGACAACGCCTTCCGGGTCTCCTCCCAGCTGCCGTCCGCGACGTCCAGATAACTGACCGACCAGCGGGACCTGCGCCATTTCTCCGCCAATGCCGCCAGATCAGAGCCCCAGTACGTTGAGATGCAGACTTCCCGGCCATACAGTTCGTCGCTCAGCATCACCTCAGCGCCGCGGCTCAGGCTGAGGATCTGCGTATATCCAATTTTCCGCGCCATATTGATATTGTCAAACGTGGCATTATCCATCACATAATCATGATATGTAAATGTAATGGTCTCAACGCCTTCGGGCAGAATGTAATCGCCGCTTTCGAACTCGACATCCACCTCTCTGCACGTATCAGGAATCACAAACCACCTCATCCGGGTAGCCCGCTGCACGGTTCTCCAGCCGTCGCACAGACTCAGACGGATCCGTGTCACAGGGCGGCCGCCCAGCTCTTCCGGAAGGAACAGATCCTGGGTCCCGCCCTCCGGATCAGAAGCCGCCGCATAGTAGAAATCATAATCGAACCCGTATATTACAGCTTCCGGACCGTCGAGAAAGTACAAAAGATCCCCTTCTTTCCGAAGCTCGCCGCCCAGAAAATACAGCCGGCTCGCTTTTTCCGAGGTAAACAGCGCCGCAGTCCCGGCGCTGCGGATCCGATAACGGTACGGATATTCGTACTTGTACTTCTCCGCAAGAGATTCATCCGGTTCATACTCCCAGCCCTCGGATTCCCGGCAGGCGCTGACCGCCGCCTCCATGCCTTCCGCCACCTGATCGGAATAAATAACTGCCAGCAGGGCGGCCCCGTCCGTGTCGTCGGGCAGATCGACATTGCAATAAGCCATCGTCCGGCTCTCCTGTCTCCATCCCACCCAGATATGAAGTCCCAGACCGGGATTGGGGGCATAGCTGAGTCTGGCGCTTACGATATCTTCCCCGTACAGCACATCGTACTGCGCGTCGTAACGCCTGATCTCGCCGGCTTCCCAGGAGAGTCCGTTCTCGTCCGTATACGCGTCCACCTGCGCTTTCAGCTTCTCCAGGATCGCCCCCAGAGGATCCTCTTCCGACGCGTATTCCCCTCCGGGCAGTTTCCCGGCTTTGGAATCTGCCTGCACCGCTTCCGCGAGATCATCCAGAAATGTATTCTCCCGGCCGGACTGCGTCTCACCGCCGGACTTCTCCTGCACCGCTTCCGCGAACTTCTCCCAGAATTCACTCTCCTGGTCAGACCGCCCTTCCCTGCCGCTTCCGGATGCGCCGCATCCGAAGAGAAGCATCCCCGCCGTCAGGCACAGCGCCGCGAGAAATATATATTTGACCGTCCGTCTCCGCAACAGCTTCATCTCACCTGCAACCTCCGCATACAAATCCACGCTACGCGCACAGCTCCGCGATCGCCTGCGCGAAGATCTTCGCGCTGGTCACCAGATCATAAAGCTCCGCTCTCTCATCCGCTCCGTGCATCCGGTTATCCGTCCCCGGCATGGACGCGCCGAAAGCGACTCCATTTTCCAGATGATGGACATAGGTGCCGCCGCCCATGGACTGGCATTCGCCCTTGTTCCCGGTATACGCCTCGTAAACCGAAAGAAGCGTCTGTACGAAATGAGAGTTGGCGTCCACATGGTGGGGCGGGTTAAAGGAATCGTTGCGCAGCGTGATCCCCTTCGCCGCCATGGCGGCCTTCGCCGCGTTCAGCATATTCTCCGCCGTCGCGCAGATCGGGCAGCGGGCGTCAAACATCCCCTCCAGACGGACGTCCGTCACCTTCAGCATCGTAAAGGCCAGCGTCAGCTCTCCGGAAAGGTCATCCTTCAGATCGATCCCCATGGCTTTCCCGTTCACGTCGCCGTGGGGCATCAGGCTCAGCAGATCTGCCAGCGCCGTCATCTGCGGGCAGGGCGCGAACGGAAGTCTCGTCAGATAGGTCAGCAGTCCGGTCAGGGCGTTGTTGCCGGCCTGCGGACCGGCCGCGTGGGCGCCTTCGCCGACAGCGGTGATCTTCACACAGCCGGCGGCGTCTTCACAGGCTTCCAGCAGGAACTTAACGCCGGTCTCCGCAGTCACATCCGCCGCCGTCTTCTCCATTTCCGCCCTGTTAAAGCCCTCGGCGACCGCGAACGCCTTCCCCGGCACCACATTCACCTTAATCCCGGCGTCCACGCTGACCAGCCTGGGCAGAGCCCCTCCCGCCGCGAATTCCGCGTCAAACTGTCCCGGCAGACGGCCTTTTTCAATATTGGTCACCGGGAAATCGGCGTCCGGCGAGAACGTCATCGGCGCCTCCTTTTCGATCTTGTAATAATGGTCAATGTCCGAGCTGCCGCATTCCTCGTCGCAGCCCAGGATCAGACGCACGTTCTTCGTCAGAGGAAGCCCCAGCTCCTTCACGCAGCGCAGCGCGTAGAGGGCGGCCACCGCCGGGCCCTTGTCGTCGGATGTGCCGCGGCCGTAGAGTCTGCCGTCCTTAAGGATCGGGGAAAACGGCCCCGTGACCTGCCAGCCTTCACCGGCGGGGACCACGTCCAGATGGGCCAGGATGTCCAGCTGTCTGGGATTGCCGTTCAGATCGACGGTACCTACATAGTTGTCGTAGTTTTTGACCGCAAAGCCGTAATTCTCCGCCATCTGAAGGGCGGCGGCCAGGGCCTCGGCCGGGCCGGACCCGTAGGGCCTGCCGGGTTCGGCGGGCATCCGCTCGCTGTTGATGCGGCAGAGCCGGAAAATGTCTTCGATCATCTCTTCGGTGTGAGAGTCGATGTAAGAGGAGATTTCATTCTGGTATTTCATGAGAATCTATGATACCTCGCTTTCCTTGATTTTATTGTTTAGGAATAGATTTTTAAAAAAGACGGGCTGCGGCTGCGCCGGACGCTTGTTTCGGGTAACACCTCGGCCGCCATGCTGCCATCTGCTGAACCTGCGGTTCATCAGATGGACGGCTGTCGCCGTATGGCCAGCCGAATACATTTCTCCTGGCGTGAGCAAGCTCCCGCCCTGAGAAATGCATTCATCTGGCCGCATGGCTCCTAGCTGCGGCCAAACTCACTCAAGACTAAATTCGGATTCCTGTCTTCCACCATTCCTACGCTCCAGCTGTTGACGAACAGAAGAAGCGGATTGCCCTTCAGGTCGCGGATGCGCTTCATATCGGACGTACCCTGGATCTTCTCCACGTCGATCTGATCCTTGTTCTCCACCCAGCGGATGTACTCGTAAGGCAGCTGATCCAGCTTGACCTCGACGCCGTACTCATTCTCGAGACGGTAGGTCAGCACCTCGAACTGCAGCTCGCCGACGACGCCGACGATGATCTCCTCCATGCCGGTGTTGAACTCCTGGAAGATCTGGATCGCGCCTTCCTGGGCGATCTGGTTCACGCCTTTTAAGAACTGCTTCCGCTTCATCGTATCCACCTGCCTCACCCGGGCGAAATGTTCCGGCGCGAAGGTGGGGATGCCCTCGAACTCAAATTTCTCATTGGACAGGCACAAGGTGTCGCCGATGGAGAAGATCCCCGGGTCGAACACGCCGATGATATCGCCGGCGTAGGCTTCTTCCACGATCTTCCGGTCCTGGGCCATCAGCTGCTGCGGCTGGGACAGCCGAAGCTTCTTGCCGCCCTGCACATGGTTGACCTCCATGCCCGCCTCGAACCTGCCGGACACGATCCGCATGAACGCGATCCGGTCACGGTGGGCCTTGTTCATATTGGCCTGGATCTTGAACACGAACGCCGAGAACGGCTCCTGAAACGGATCGATCTCGCCTGTCGTCGTCTTCCTGGGAAGCGGCGGCATGGTCATATCCAGGAAATGCCTGAGAAACGTCTCCACGCCGAAGTTGGTCAGCGCCGACCCGAAGAAGACCGGCGACAGATTGCCCCGCCGCACCCGCTCCAGATCGAATTCATCCGCCGCTCCGTCCAAAAGCTCGATCTCGTCCTTAAGCTGCCGGTAATAGTCGAAACCGACTGCCGCTTCCGCCTCCGCGCTCTCCAGATCAAAGGTCTGGGACGCCACCTCCTTCTGGCCTCCCATGGCCGCCGTAAAGGTCGTGATCTTACGGGTATTCCGGTCGTAAACGCCCTTGAAATTCTTTCCGCAGCCGATGGGCCAGTTGACGGGACATGTCCGGATTCCGAGGACATTTTCAATATCGTCCATCAGCTCAAACGCATCCTTCGCCTCCCGGTCCAGCTTGTTGATAAACGTGAAAATGGGGATCCCACGCATCACGCAGACCTTGAACAGCTTGATAGTCTGGGCCTCCACGCCCTTGGAACCGTCGATGACCATGACCGCGCTGTCCGCCGCCATCAGCGTCCGGTAGGTGTCCTCGGAGAAGTCCTGATGGCCCGGCGTATCCAGGATATTGATGCAGTAACCGTCGTACTCAAACTGCATGGCCGAGGAGGTGACGGAAATTCCCCTCTCCTTCTCGATGTCCATCCAGTCGGAGACCGCGTGCTTCGTGGCCTTGCGGCCCTTCACCGTGCCCGCCAGATTGATCGCGCCGCCGTAGAGAAGGAATTTCTCCGTCAGCGTCGTCTTGCCGGCGTCCGGGTGGGATATGATCGCAAATGTTCTTCGTTTCCTGATCTCTTCCGCTATATTTGACAAAACCGTTACCTCCATCCGTCTATCCACGCGCGCACCAGCGGGATCCACTCCTGAACCGCCGGCATCAGCTGGGCGCTTTCCGGCACGGAAGTCTCCGCGTTCGCCAGAGACAGCCCGTGTCCGCCCTTTGGGAAAATGTGCAGCTCCACGTTCACGCCGCACCGCCGCAGCGCGGCCGCCAGCATGATGCTGTTCTCCACCGGCACGGCGCCGTCCTCAAACGTATGCCAGACAAACGCGCGGGGCGAGGCCTCGGAAACCTGCAGCTCCAGGGACATGACCTCCTCCATCGTGCCGCGCCTTTCAGCCTCCGCAGGGTCCGGGCACGCGGCGGACGGCGCCGCAGAACGGTTCCGCGCGGCATTTTCCGACAGGGCGGCCGCGTCCAGCGCGTACGCTTCACCGCTTTCTCCTGTCAGGCTTCCCACATACCGCCGGAAATACTCCTCCGCCGTCAGCTTCCGTCCTTCTTCGCCCAGCAGGCATTTGAAAGAATCCCTGTGGGCAAATTCACCGCCGGAGATCACCGGATATCCCAGGATCATGCCGTTCGGCCGCACCTGCTCCGCCGTAAGCCCCAAAGGCTCATACGCAAACCTCCGGTTCCAGAACATTCCCAGGCTGCAGGCCAGATGCCCGCCCGCCGAGAACCCGCAGATATAGATCTGCTCCGGATCCACCAGCCACTCTCCGCTGTGCTTCCGAACCTCCGCCACCGCCTTCGCGGTCTCCCACAGCGACACCGGAAAATGATTCTCCGGGGACACGCTGTAATCCAGCCAGAAGCTGTGGCAGCCCATGGCCAGAAACTGCATGACGATGGGTTCCGCTTCCCGGTCGCTCTTGAACCAGTAACCGCCTCCCGGGCAGACGATCACCGCCGGGCGCAGGCGCTCCGGCGCCACTCTGACCGGATCCAGAATATACTCACGAAATTCCGCCGTCCCGGTCTGCTGGCCGGGAACCGCGATCTGCTCCGACTGATACCTCATACTGTGTTCCTCCATTCATTTACTCTTATCTTTCGAAACCCGATGCCGGGTCTCAGCTATTTTCCCCCGTCTTTTGTCGTGCGAACAGCGCAGTCAGCAGCCTGTCCGCCACCTCATCCTTGCTCATGATCCCCAGCTCCGTCTCGCCGTCCGCCGTGATCAGCGTCACCACATTGGTATCCACGCCGAACCCGGCGCCGGCCACTTTCAGACTGTTGGCGGCCACCATGTCCAGATTCTTCTTCACAAGCTTCTTCCTGGAGTTCTCCAGAAGATTCTCCGTCTCCATCGAAAAGCCGCACAGCAGCTGCCCCGGCTCCTTGTGCCCGCCCAGATACGCCAGAATATCATCCGTCCGTTCCAGGGCGATGGACAGACCGCCGTCCTCCTTCTTTATCTTCTCGTCCGCGATCCGGACCGGCCGGTAGTCGGCCACCGCCGCCGCCTTGATAACGGCGTCCTGGGCGGCGCTCACCGCCGTGACCGCCTCAAACATCTCACGGGCGCTCTTCACTTCCACAATCTTCACAAACCTTGGCTTCTCCGTCTGCGTCGGCCCCGTGACCAGCGTCACTTCCGCTCCCCGCCGGGCCGCCGCCCGGGCGATGGCGTAACCCATTTTCCCGGACGAATGGTTCGTCAGATAGCGCACCGGATCGACCGCTTCCTGCGTCGGCCCCGCCGTCACCAGGATCTTCCTGCCGGCCAGATCCTTCGGGCACGCGATCTCCTGCAGGATATAGTCCAAAAGCACCTCCGGCTCCGGCATTTTCCCGGCTCCGACGTCGCCGCAGGCAAGATAACCTGTTGCCGGATCGATCACATGCATTCCATAGGATGCGCAGGTTGCCAGGTTATCCTGTGTGACCGGGTTCTCATACATCTGGGTATTCATGGCCGGTGAAATGTATTTGGGACATTTACAGGCCAGAAATGTGGTCGTCAGCATATCGTCAGCCAGCCCGTGGGCCACCTTGGCGATCACGTTGGCCGTGGCCGGAGCCAGCATAAAGATATCCGCTCGCTTCGCCAGCGCAACATGCTCCACGCTGTACTGAAAATTCCGGTCGAAGGTATCCACCAGGCATTTATTGCCGGTCAGCGTCTCAAACGTCACCGGCGTGATAAACTGCGTCGCGTTCGCCGTCATCACCACCTGCACGTCCGCGTCCAGCTTTTTAAGCGCGCTGGCCAGCGACGCGATCTTGTACGCGGCAATGCTGCCGCTCACGCCAAGTATCACCGTTTTTCCCCGCAGCATAACCCTCACCTCCGTCTCATTCTGTCCGTCCCGCCGCCGCGGCATAATCCGTCAGCGCCTGTACGAATGTCTCCGCGTCCGTCAGTCCGGCAAATTCACCCTTCTGACTGCCGTTTTCCAGTGTAAAGGACGCCAGAGGATCCACATCCCACCGCGCCGTCCAGGCCCTGCAGGCTTCTTCATCCTTCTGTTCTCCGTCCACCACGAAAATCTCTTCGTCCTCATTTCTCAGCAGATGAACACCGGCAGAAGACTCCTCCGCGATCATTCCGTCTTCATAAGGATATACGGTCCTGTCATAATCATCCGCGTTCCAATACTGAGTGATCATCAGATAGTCCCGGTAAAATGTCGGACATGCGTCCGTCACGCATCCGAACATATCCTCCCGGCCTCTCTGATAGAGCTCAGCCTTCCCATCCATATACTGCCAGATACTCCAGGAAGACACCCGCTCCCACTCCCGGCTTCCGCCTCCGGCCGTGTCCGCACGGACCGATCCGCCCGCGCAGAACAGGACCGGGAGACCGTCTCCCGTATCGATCAGGGCCGCGCCGCTCACAGGCGTCAGGCCGTCCATCACCTCCGGGTCCATGGAAACCACCCTCTCATGATTCTGCCTCAGCCGCTCCGCCTCAGTCCGGACCGTTTCCGCAAACGCCTCCGCCTGCTCCGCGCTCATCCGGCACCGCTCCGCGGATCCGTAAAAGATGCCGCTGTCCGCCAGCAGCTCCTTCGCCTCATCGGGAATCGCGGCCGGTTCCGTCTCCGCGGAAGAAGTCTCTTCCGCCTGCTGCTCTCCGGCAGTCCCCGCCGCACCGCTCCCGGCGTCTCCGCTTAACTGCGGGGCAGTCTCCGACTGGGCCGCACCGCTCCCGGCCGCGCCATTTCCCGCGCCGGCTGTACCTCCGGTCTCCCCGCCGGCGCAGCCGGCAAGCAGCACAGCCGACAGCAGGCAGCAGAGGATCCGGATATTCCGCCTCCCCCGGCCGCCCCGTTTCCTGCCGCGGCAGCACGCCGGCATCCGCCGGTCCGCCTCAGACGTTCTCACGCGCATATCATTTCTTCCTCCCGCCGGCCGCCGCTCAGGACTTTCCTCCCGCGCCGGCGGCATGGTCTCCAAAGAGTATACCACTGTCAAAAGTGGTTGTAAACCAAATTTCCGATGGCAATTCACAAGTATCTGTGGTAAACTGTTAAAAACGCGGACCTGAGACGCAAAAGGGGGCTGCGGCAGAACCGGCTCGGCCAGAGCGGTCCGCGGCAGCCCCCGGAATGGAGCAGATATGATTCTTACGATCGATATGGGCAATACAAACATCGTCGTCGGCGGCATTGACGACGCCAGGACTTATTTTGTAGAGCGCGTGACCACCAATCACGCCAAGACCGACATGGAATACGCCATCAACATCAAGAGCATCCTGGAACTGCACGGCGTCTCCCCGGCGGATATCGAAGGCGCCATCCTCTCATCGGTGGTCCCGCCGCTGAATTCCACGATCCTCTCCGCCGTGGAGAAGATCTGCGGCTTCACTCCCCTGCTGGTCGGCTCCGGTATGAAGACCGGCCTCAATATCCTGATGGACAACCCCAAGACCGTCGGCAGCGACATGATCGTCGACGCTGTGGCGGCCATCCGCGAATTTCCCTGCCCCATCATCATCATCGATATGGGCACCGCCACCACCATGTCCGTCGTCAATAAAGACGGCAACTATATCGGCGGCGTCATCCTGCCCGGCCCCAAGGTATCCCTTGACTCCTTAAGCGGCAAGACCGCCCAGCTTCCCTACATCAGCCTCGACACCCCCGGCAAAGTCATCGGCAAGAACACCATCGACTGCATGCGCTCCGGCATCATGTACGGCACCGCCGCCATGCTGGACGGCGTCATCGAACGGATGGAAGCGGAACTCGGTATGGGCGCGTCTCTGGTAGCCACCGGCGGCCTGGCACGGTTCTTTACGCCGCTCTGCAGGCACGAGATCACATATGTGGACGATCTGCTGCTGAAGGGCCTGCTGATCCTGTATCGGAAGAATGCAATGCTGTAAGAGATTCATCGTTTATTTATTGGTTCAGACGCGCGGGCAGCAGAGACTTACGTCCATTCTGCTGCCCGGCCTGTTTATTTCGGAAAAGATGGGTACATCAGGGTCTTCTTTTAGACGCCCAGCCTTCTCCGACTTCAATGGCAGAATATCTCCCCTCGCCTATTATAATAAGTTCACAGCGCAGCCAAACCAAAACAGGGCTTTCCTGTCCCGATCCGGCATTATTAAAACCCACAAAATGTTTCCATGAAAATATTTCCGTGAAAATAACAGCCAAGGCGCGCTGCGCGCCCGGCCTGAAGCCCGTTTACGCGGGCTGTGATTGATCAGATAAATGAATAAAACTTATAACTGTGTCCGATACTTCGCAAGCATTTCCTCAAGGAACGCCGGATCGCCGCCCAGGCGCGGGATCTGCTCCGCCTCGCCGGCTGCCGTCATCGCCGCGATCAGCGCCAGGATGCGGCCGCGCTCTTCCGTCCGGCCCTCACTTCGTCCCTGCTCAAGGCCCTCACTTCGTCCCTGCTCAAGGCCCTCACTTCGTCCCTGCTCAAGACCCTGCTCCCGGCCTTCTCTCTCCCGCTCCCGCAGCATCTCCTCAAACTGCATATACCGCGCCTCCATTTCTCTGCTCCGCTTCAGC
>CANQGA010000106.1 GCA_947600145.1 uncultured Lachnospiraceae bacterium
TTTCATAAACCGCCAAGATGCATCCATATCCATAATCATTTCTCTCGGATATCGCTGCCTTATCAACACCGCTAAATTTTACAAAAACAAATGGAATATTATTTTTATCAGCCAATAATTCAGCCAAAAGATTATATTCTCCGTTCTTATTGCGAAGATTAAAATTTGCCTCTATTGAGGAGTCTTCAACATGAAATCCCTTCTCCGAATAATATATTTTTAATTCTCTAAAAGAAAGATCCGTACGGGATGCTCTTTTCTTTATCATGTATTCTTCATCATAAAAGTTCTTCTCATAACGAACCCGAATCTGCTCTGCAGTCATTTCCTTACAGGCAGTACCGATTCGAATTACACATCCGTTTGAAGAAAACCCATATTTTTTCTGACAATAGATATTCCTTGTCCCCTTTGAAATGAATAAAACTATAAGTGTTTTTCCGGAATCAAATTTAAGCTCCGTTCTAATTTCTTCCTGGGGATTGGGTTCTATCTGCATAGTGACAACATCAGATATTTTTCTCAAAGTTTCATCAATTTTATCAACACCTATGACATTGCCATTATCATCAACACCTATAATGATCTGACCCCCGTCAGCGTTAAGAAATGCCACAATTTCCTTGCATATCATATCTGTGTATTTTGCTTTTAATTCAACTTTTTCAGATTCTGCATACTGGCTCATATACGATATCCTCTTTCTCCAGTTAACTAATTCTTATTAAAGTATATCATTTTAACGACAATGTTTCAATATAAACCGACATTCATACCGACATTTTTGTGAGTCTTATCAAACAAACCCTTTCGGTTTCACTTTTCATCGTATGAATTCTGGATAATAGCAAATCTGGCTCTCCAAAAATATTGGTAAACCGTTGGTAAAACCGAGTAAGAAGCACAGGAAATAGTGGATTTTCAGGCTTTTCGTCGTTCTCTCTGAATTGCCAATTGCTCTCCATGTTTTCCTTTTCCAATTCTTTACCTATTCCAACCATATTATCTCCTCACCTTAACTCTATCTTCCGTCTCGACCCGGCCGCAGAGAATCGGCGAAGCAGGATCATACTTTAGGAGATTGGACTCCACGCTGCTCGCGCTGTGATTTGCATAACAATACACGCAGCCATTTCCGCAGGTATTATATGTGCCAATATCCACACTCGCCGCGCAGCCGCATTCCGCACGCTGGTTCTTGTCTCTGTTTACATTCAGCCTGCGGCCGGTTATCCGTTCGATCAACTCCCGGTCAATGCAGCGATTATGGACGATCCCGCAGTCTTCCAGATCCATCTTTTCCGCGCAGCTGGCGACCGCGATACCGTTTCTCCCCGCAATCTCATTTAATTCCTTCGCGAATTTCCGGATCTCCCGCTCATCCGGGACGCGGCATGATAAGCGTTCCATATTCTTCCTGTTCTTTGGATAAATATCCACGAAGCTTATGACGCACTTCTCCGTATATCCGCGCAGCGCCTCCGCGATGCAGCGAAACGCGTTCAAATGATATTCCCTGTTATACCGGTCTGAAAAGAAGATCGGATCGTATCTCCAGATTACCCGCTCCCGGCCGATTCTGTCCGACAAGTTTTGAAACGCCGGAATCAGGACCGTTCGTTTATCCGGCAGGTTCCTCTCGACATCCCGCCCGTACCCCGTAAGCGTAAATTGAAAATAATACGCATATCCTTTCAGCTCGTCAAGTCTCTCCATCATAGGGGTCGGATTCTTGGTCCAGAATATGATGCAGTCTGTCGCATCGGGAGCGAGCCGGATCTCGCTTATCTGGCGATAGTTCATCGGGTTGCGGACGTACACAAAGCCTTCTTTGATCCGGTTATAGAACCATTCGGAATAGCAGCTGGGAATGTCGGTTCTTCGACTGACGCTTAAGAGCATGGAGACTGCCTTTCTGATATCCGTATCTTTTCATATAGTTTCATACAAAACACATCTTTCAATACATATCCGCATCTGAATCCGGTCGATAAAACTTCTGTCCTGTCCAAATCGAATACAGATCTGTCTCTGCAGCATTCCTCACCATTTCTCATCGCAAGTCCGTCTTCTGCAGGATCATATTCAGCCATCTCTCGTTTCCCCTGTTCGGCCTTACGTCTCCGGTCACCCATAACATCCTGATACAGATCCCTTCTATCCCGCGAATATATTTTTCAAAGGATTCCTCCGTGAAATCTGTAAAATATCTGCCGTTTCGCATTCCCGCGCGGTCGCCGTATTTGAACGATGTGTACAGGATCCCGTCCGTTTTAAGGGCGCGTATCATCTTCTTAAACACGTCCGTAAGCTCATCAGGCGGCAGATGCAGGATGGAGGAACACGCCCATATCCCGTCGTATTCTTCCGCCGCGGACAACTCGGCAAAGAGCATCTTCCGGACAGGCATTCCCGTGTACTCCCGCGCGTACCGGCACATTTCCTCCGATCCGTCCACGGCGTCTACCGCAAACCCTTTTTCGTGAAAATATTTCGTATCCCGGCCGGAGCCGCAGCCGAAATCCAGGATCTTCCCGCCCGGCGCAAGCAGCGCCAGAAAACGATCCTGGATATCAGTGAACGGGACGCCGACCGTCCCGGCCGCGAAGGATTCGGCGTTTTGGTCATAGTATTTTAAAGTTTCATTCTGCAGCATATGCTTTCTCCCGATATGATCCGGATTTGATACAAACATCCTTAAATTCTTCCGCTCTCCGGCATCCCCTCATCCATTCTCCGTATATCTGCATTCCGGGTAACCCATGCACCCCCAGAATGCGCCGAACCTCCCGTTCCGCTTCCGAAGCACATTGCCGCATCTCGGGCACAGCTTAACCGCCTCCGCGCCGCCGGAACGCTTTGCCATCTCCTTCGCCAGCTGCTCGAAAACCATCTGGTTCATCCGGCAGTCATTCAGCGCCCTGTGAGCCCCTTCGGCAGAAATACCGTAGTGAACCGCCAGATCCGTCAGCCTGTGATGACCCAGCTGCGGCAGATATGCCCTCGCCAGCTGCAGCGTGTCGATGTAATCATTGCCGATGGTCAGGCCCCAGAAGTCCCTGGCATAGCGGCAGAGGAATTTCATATCAAACGTACGGATATTATGGCCGACCAGCACCGCGTCGCCGGCAAATTTCAGGAAATCGGTCAGCGCGTCCCTGACAGACGGACTGTCCTTCACCATGTCGTCCGTGATACCGTTCACCATGCTGGCAGAATGCGGGATCGGCCGGCCCGGATTCACCAGCGTAGAAAATTCGTCCGTAATCCGGCCGTCGGCGGCCCGAACGGCAGATATTTCCACTATATCGTCCGTTTCGCTGGAAATTCCGGTCGTCTCAAAGTCAAAGACCACATAATCCGGAACGTATCCATTACGTATTCTTCCCGGTTTTTCTGACAGCATATTTCAACCCCTGCCTCTCATTTTCTTTTGCAGTCGTTCTCCGATGCGCGCCCCTTCCGCGAAAATCATTTTCCGGAAAGACTATTCTCACGGGAATTCAGTTCCACGCCCAGCTCCGTGTATTTCTCCTTGTTCCCATAAGCCTTTTCTACCGGATATTTTTCATTATTCCGCTTTATCTTCTCCCGGACGATCTGATCCAGATCCAGCCCGCAGGCATCCGCCATGAGAATACTGTATATGAGTACGTCCGCAAGCTCTTCTTTGATCTTATCCGACTTCTCCCCGCACTGCAGATCCGCGCCGCTCCACTGAAAAACCTCCAAAAGCTCTGCCGCTTCCAGGCTGACAGAAATCGCAAGATCCTTGGGATTATGGAACTGCTTCCAGTTTCTGGCGTCCCTGAACCTCAGCACCTCATTGATCGTTTCTTTCGTCATTCCGACCTGCCCCTTTCATCCGCTTTCCTTACCATCCGACAATATCAAAATACTCATTGATCTTCGCCTGCGCTTCTTCCTCAGACAGATCAAAATTCGCCATGACCAGATGCAGGACTGTCTCGACCGAACAGTCCTGCGAAAACAGATCACGTATTAAATCCAATGGATCGTCCATCAATCGTTCCTCCTCAGGCCTCTGCCTTATTCCGCCCGGAAAAACACCGGCAGCACGTTGTAAAGGTCTGTCTGCCACGCCTTCATGTCATGAATGCCGCCCGGGATCGTCATGAAGAAATAATTCTCGCCTTTCTTAAGCTGCGGGCACGCGGCCTCGGCCTTTCCCATGACGTCGATATGCTCGGCGTATGCGATGTCCTTGTCGCCGTTGCAGCAGAACATACACTTCAGATCCAGCCCCTTCTTCTCGCCCTCCGCAAGCGCCCCGCAGATCTTCTTCACCTCTGCCTCACGGCTTCCCTTCGGTCCCGCGCAGCCGGAGAACGGCCCGTACCAGGCGAAGAGATCGAAATTATTGTAAAGAGCCGCTCGGTAAGTCGTCATCGAGCCCAGGGAAAGTCCCGCGAACGCACGATGCGCCCGCGTCCTGACAAGATTGGCCTCCGATACGTCGCCGCCCGCGTAAGTGGAGAACTCCTTCTCCACCGCAGGGATCAGATCGCGGCGGAGCTCGTACTTAAAATGTTCCGTCACGTCCTCGACGATCTCCTTCGTCGGCCCGCTGCGGTAAAATGTGGGCGTCACGATGATACATGGCCGGCAGACACCATCTGCGATCATATTGTCAAGCATTGTGACTGTCTCGGGAAATTTTTTGAGCCACATGCCTTCATTTTCTCCGCCGCCGTGAAGGAGGTACAGGATATCGTACCGCTTCTCCGCGGTATAACCATCAGGCAGATAGACCCACGCTCCCTTTTTCAGCGGTTCACTCGGTTCATCGTAGGTTTGCGTATCGTATGTAAACCGTACGACCTCTCCCTTAGCGGACGGTGTCCTGAACATTGTTTCCGGGATCTGGTAAGTAAATTCCATGGTATATGTCTCCTTCCCTGAAAATGAACGGCTGTATGCCGATTGCTTCTGCTTTCATTATAACAAAAGAATGGCCGGAATACCAGATGCATTTTGGTATTCCGGAGCCGTTTTCATTTCATATTCTCATCTCACACTGCAAAAAAACTACCCGCTCTGCTGACAACTCAGTGATTCCCTGGTCTTTCGCGCCTTATTCTGCCTGTTTCAGATACTCTTCTGCATCCTGATCTGTCAGATCATATTGATCCATAATCACCCGCTTAATTTCGTCATCATCATGACGCAGACTGCGAAGCGCAGAGACAGTGTCACGAATCCCTTGCCTTCTGACCTGCTGCGCCATACCTTTCGCTATATCCTGCGCCATGCCTTTCGCCATGTCCTGCGCCATGTCTTTCGCCATGTCCTGCGCCATGTCTTTCGCTATATCCTGCGCCATGTCTTTCGCTATATCCTGCGCCATGTCCTGCGCCATCCCCACTGCCATCTCCCGCGCTTCTTTCTTCACCTGCGGCATCATAATCTCCAATAACGCTCCGCTCATCCTCTCTTCCCCTTTCATCAATGTCTCCCGCGACCATTCGTTAGCACGGACGCTTACATCTACAACAGAATCTGCCAGTTCTCTGTCGTGCTTTCCGTTAAGCCTTAAGACATATTCAAATAACCGTTTCATATCCTGCGGTCTCATGCGTCCCGACAACGCTTTCAGCCAAATATGGTCATCCGCCTTAAGTTCCCCAGTAACGATGATCTGCGTCGGAAACAGCATGTTCCCTTTTACATAATAAATCCCCTGATACGGATTGGATAACATATACCCGCCGTGTTCCCGAAAATACCGGAATAATCCTTCCGGTCTGCGCTCCCGGACCAGTGATACTGTCACATCATCAGCCCTGATCTCGTCCACCGCCTTCCCATAAGCTTTGTAAAGACCGGCGTACGCTCCTGTTTTATAAAATGTGTCTATGTTCAGGCTGTCGTCCGGCGACTTGTACTCTAAAATGTTATGTCCCCGGAATATCCTCCCGATCTCGTTATCGATCTGTATCTCTGCATTCTTCTTGATCACCAGAAGGTCGATCTCCAACGGCTTTGTATTCAGATTGTACTCCTTCTCAAACTGCAGAAATTCGCGGTAGTCTCTCAGCTCCAGATCCAGCGCCGCCACAAACCCCGGATGCCATTGCACCTTCTTTCCACTCATTCTTCCCCTCCAACCACGGCATTCTCCGGCAGCTTACTGTACTTCTGCCGCCGGATGCCATGCAATAGTTTTTCCATATAAGACTATTATAAGAGAGGATTTCGTCTTTGTCATTGAAGCGCTGCTATAAAATGGATATCTGATTCTCCCGGCAAGTTCCCGCGCGCCGCGGCCGGCCTACCCGGCCAACGGCATACAAAGTCTCCGGTAATAAGCGATGAGCCTGTATTCGGCCGCGCGCTTCCGCCATCCGGAAATGGATTCCCAATTAACCGCTTTCTCCTGCGAAGCAGCCGCCCCCTGCCGCCATTCGCCATGCCGCAGCCGCTCTTCCCGGTCGCCCGCGACAAGCGCGTCCATCGGCACGCCAAAAAGCCCGCTCAGAGCGTACAGATTATCGATCGACGGCAGATTCCGGCCTTCGAACCACCGGTAGATCGTCTGCGGCACCGACAGAGACAGATACGCCTGAAGATCCCGCACCGTAAAGCCTTTAAACCGCATGATCCATTTGATATTCTGCCCTGTTCTGTACGCGTCAATATGCGGATATTTCTCATTCATGATTCGTTCCCCTTCCGATCCCCTGCATCGCTTCCGCAAGCCGTCCCTCCGCGTCCACCCCGACGATGTCCAGCTGATCCGCGTAGTAGTACTCTGTCTCAGGGATTCCCAGGAAGCTGTCGTTCAGCGCCTTCACATATTCAAACCCGCAGTTATGCGCCGGCATCGGACCGCCGGCCGTAGTGACATAGATAAATTTCCGCGCCCTGCAAAGGCCCGCCGGGATTCCTTCCTCAGTATAGGAAAATGTAAGTCCCAACACCATGATATTCTCATAAAAGACCTTCACCGCCGCCGGAAATGACAGATCCCAGAACGGCGCCGCTAAAACGATCACATCCGCCCCGGCGAACTGCCGGGCGTACCGGAACATGGGATCGGAAAACTTTCCGTCCCGAATGAGCGCGTCGCGCTTTGCGAGACGCGCCAGATCCAGCGGCCGCAGCTCCGCTTCCGAGGCCAGGTCGATCTCCTCTGCCCGGCTGTCAGAAGCTTCCTGTCTCTTCAGTTCCTCAAGCACGCATCGCGCCAGCCGAAGTGTGCGTGATTCCGGCCGGACACACGCGTTGATCAATAATATATTTTCCATGAAAATATTCCCGCTTTCCCGCGAACGTCTGTTCCGCGGTCATCGATACACGATCTGCGCCGCGATCTCGTCCGCCTTCGCCTGCCCGCAGCAGGCTGCGACGATCGCCAGGCCGAACGGAATCGAGCATCCCATGCCTCTGCCTGTGATCACTGTGCCGGAGACGACCGCCGGTTCATGCACAAGCTCCGCCCCCGCCTCAGTCAGATGAGACTCAAACGAGGGATAGCAGCACGCCTTCTTCCCCGTCAGGATCCCGCGGTGTGCCAGGATGCTGGGCGCGGCGCAGATCGCGGCCACATATTTCCCTTCCCGGTAAAACGCGTCGATCTGCTCCATCAGCGGCCCGCACTTCTCCAGGTTCATGGTCCCCAGCTTGCCGCCGGGCAGGATCAGCATCTCCATGGACGCGAACCCCGTCTCCGAAAGCACCTGATCCGCCGTCACCCGGATGCCGTGGGAGCCGTTCACCGCAGCAGTATCATTGATAGACACCATCGTGATGTCAAGGCCGGCCCGCCGGCAGATGTCCACCACGGTCAGCCCTTCGATCTCCTCAAATCCGTCCGCCAGGAAAATCGCTAATCTGTTCATTCTGATTAACTCCTTTCACCGTATAAAATGCGTCGAAACCCGCGCCTCTGTCTCCGGAAGCCCGTACTTCTCCCTGCCCAGCGCGATACTCTTCATCAGAAACGCCATATTCCGGGCCAGGGTACGCATCGTCTGCATCCCTTCGCCGTCCTGCTCCGCCTCGCCGGGCGTGCGGCCGTGAACGCTGTTCCAGTACTGGCTGGACGCCACCGGCATGCCGCTGATGGTAAAATATTTGTTCAGCTCGTCAAATGTAGCCGATAATCCGCCGCGGCGGGCGACTGCGACGGCCGCGCCTACCTTCATCGTCTTGTCAAAACCGGTGCTGTAGAACAGGCGGTCCAGGCAAGCGATCAGCGTGGCGTTGGCGGACGCGTAATACACCGGGCTTCCCACCACCAGACCGTCCGCCTCCTCGAACTTGGGCGCCAGCTCATTGACCGCGTCGTCAAAGGCGCATTTGCCGTTCCTGTAACAGGAATTGCAGGCGATACAGCCGCGGATGTCCTGATTGCCGATGCAGACCAGCTCGGTCTCGATACCGGCCTTCTCAAACTCCTTCTCCATCTCATGCAGCGCCAGATATGTATTGCCCCTGGCGTGCGGGGAACCGTTCAGCATCAATACTTTCATGAAAATGACCTCCTCCGAAAAAACTATTTATTATTGTATCATAATCCCACGGAAACCGCCAGACCCAATATACATCTTGACAGGCCTGTTATACAATGGTATAATCATTATACATTCGTATAACGAGGGGCAAAACACTATGAAAACACCGAAAAAGAATCTCGGGGAAGCCGAACTGGAGATCATGCAGGTGCTTTGGGGAAATGCGGAGCCGATGACCTCAAGCCACATTCTGAAACAGCTTCAGGGCAAACGCAGATGGCAGCTTTCTACGCTCATGACCGTCCTGTCCCGCCTGGCTGACAAAGGGTTCCTGACCTGCGACCGCACCGGCCCGGTCAACCGGTATCTTCCGATCATCACCGAAAACGACTACAAGGCAGGCGCAAGCGGCAGTTTCTTAGGCCGGCTCTATCACAATTCCGTCCGCAGCCTTGTAGCGACGCTTTATGACAATGAGATGATCAGCGAGACAGAGATCCGGGAACTGCGGGAATACCTGGATCAATTGGAGCGTGATAAAAATGACTGAATTATTTCTTCTCTTTTTAAATATATCCGTTTCCGCCGGCTGCGCCGCCGCGGTTCTGCTTCTGCTCTCCGCCCTGGCTGGCGGGCGCTATGCGGCCAAATGGAGATGCTGGGTCTGGATCCTCCTTGCCATGCGGCTTATCCTGCCTTTTGATCTTTTTTCGACAGCAGGACCGGCACCGGAGCACAGCGGCGAAGGCCTGCCCCCGCAGCAGTTTGAACGAGCCATCCTGCGCCTGCCGGCCTGGCTCTCAGAACCTGACGCCGGCAGTATGCCCTCGCAGGATCTTGCGGGTTCTTCCATGACGCAGCGGTCGGACAGATCATTTACCGACAGGCTGACGCCCCTCGATATCGCTGCTGTGATCTGGATCGGCGGCGCCATCCTGTATCTTGCCTTCACGCTCTTCACCTGCATTCATTTCAGGAGGAAGCTGATCCGGACCGGAACGCCCGCGCCAGCCGCTATAGCCCGCGCCTTCGCGGCACTGCAGCGCCGCCTCTCCCCTGTCGACTCATTTCTATGGAGGAAAACAGATCATGAAAAAGAGATTTGAAAACATTTTATCGCGAATGCAAAAACGAAACGGCCTTTCTCTGCTGACTGCCGCCGTCATACTGATCGTTGGAATGGGCGCCGCCGTCGGCTGCTCTGTCAGAGAAGAGCCGGCCGTCTCGGAATCCCCGGCAGGACCGCAGTCGTACGCAGAGGCTGTGCCGTCTCCCGAACTAATTTCAGAAGGTGACTACGCAGACGATGACGCTCCGGCCGAGACGGCCCCCGCAGAGGACATCACGAAAGAATCGTTCCCCGAACAAACTCTGTCCGACGAAGCGCTTGCCGTAAAAGACGCAGCAGAAGCTTTTTCCGGCGCATTCTTCGCAGCTGATGAAAAAACGCTCAGACAGTATCTCGCCGACAACTACGAATATCCGGTCGAACTCTACAGTTATCCGGCCGAAATGGCGCAGAATATCACTTTCAGGGGGCTTGACGCGATTGAAGCGGCAGATAACGGCGGGACCGCCTTCGTCTCCGTCCAATTCGTCAATACCCCGGAAAGCGAAGATTCCTACCAGTATTTATCCATTGAACTGGTAAAGCAGAAAGACGGCTGGAAAGTCCGGTTCTACGGTATCGAAGGCTGAAAACGCCAAACAGGCCCCGTATTTACCGCCGCCTCCCATGCCTTGCGCGGAATGCCGGCAGCGCCGCCATTCCCAGCTCCGTCACCGGCTTCACCCACTTGCCGGAATACAGGTGGATCTGCATCAGCACATACCGCACCGGCTCGTCGATGTAGCAGCAGATAAAGATCACCCAGTAAGGCAG
>CANQGA010000107.1 GCA_947600145.1 uncultured Lachnospiraceae bacterium
GTGGGAATGGTCAATTCACACCCTCGAAATTATAAAATTTTCGTAAACTGCCATACCCTCCTACTTTACAACGGACATAAATTGCCCGAAACGCAGGTATCGGCAGAAGAAAATTTTTGCGGCGCAAGCCGCATAGCAGGGTTTGGGGAAGGCACTCCCCAACAAGATTCCCACGGGGCAAAATGAGCGAAGAAGCGAATTTTGGCACCGTGGTAGAATCTTGCTCTTATTATCCCGCTCTTATTATCTCGAATTCGGAATGAGGTTTTCCCGCATGAACGGAGGTGACACGCCAAAAATACGGGATAAAATTTTTGGGATTTTTCCATTTTTAGGCTTTTTCCTTGATAATCCAATCAGCAGACTATCCTTGACCACAAATACGAGGATGCCATGAGTATGGTAAAAAACAACAAACATATCTGAGATTCTTTCTCTGGTATGCCATACAGTTTTAACTACCTATCCATCCTGTATTTTTTCAAGATCATAACTGTTCACAGTATGATGAGGAACTGTTAGACCAATACTGTCAGGATACTAGGCAACGCTATGACGGAGAAGAACTGACGCGAAAAAACTATCTGAGCAAGATCTGGGCGGCTTCCCAGCTTCGGGAGTTTTATAACACAAGAAGTATCTCTCATATCATAGCCGACGGTAATGCAAAGAAAAATCCCCATGGAGCTTATTGAACATCAGCCACAAGTGGCAGACAAGAAAAATAAGAAGAATCGGATAAAGAAATTCTGCGATATTTTACATCCAGACACTGATTGTGCTTTCATACTTGTGATAAAAATTAACTTTTTCTTAATGTTGTACGCTTGTATTGAAAAAGCTATAAAGACAGAGTATAATATTAACATCGATAAACAAAGGAGGCGTTTATGATGAGTGTGTTGTCAAAATTAAAAGGGAAAACAATTGTATTGGGATTAGCAACCGCTTTGGCCACTGTTGCGGTTTGCCCAGCATTTGCTTCTGAAGCCACAACTACAATAGAAGTAGCTGATTCATTTGAAGTAGCGGTTAATGATATTATTGACGGTGTAGACGGAAAAGAGAGAGTTGTTTCCTCTTTTGATGATGGTCGCTATGCGACTGTTTCTCTGAAAGATGCAGTTAACCCTTCAACCTGTCCCCATACTGAGATTATGGGAATGGGAAAAAAGTACCAACAGAAAGTAAGCTTCAATAAATCCGATTCAACTTACTGCTATAAATATAGATATTGGGAAGAAGGCAGATGTGTTCGGTGTGGGAAACAGGGATTCAAAATTTATGATGCATCTTGGACGAACGTTAAACATAAATATAAGCTTTTCGGTAATACTTGTACCGAATGCGGCTATGTGAAATGATTTTAAGCAAAGGTGACGGCCATGAAAAAAACCATAGTTGGAATTGTTGTAGTATTACTGTTAATTGTTGGGGTAGGAATTTATGCTTCTGCTGCTTCTCACAAAGAAGAACTCTTTTGGGGAATTAACGGAGAAAGAATTTCTGTTTATACAAGTATTGACTCAAAAAATGGAGGAGACAATACGGAAAGTGGGGATGTAAAGGCAGGAGATATTATTGAACTAGAAGGGTTAAAAGAAATTGTTATCGGCGTTAGCAAAGATGGCAGATATATAACAATGCCTTTGGAAGATTATGCGAAGCAAAACAATTAAATGTTATTCTCCACTGGTGAGTTCTTTCTGGACTTTGGATGTAATAGCGTAATAGTAATAATTAAGCCGTTGGATAAGTAATCTGACGGCTTAATTTATATCAAATCAATAAGTTTAAAATCATTGATAGTGCTCAGAAAAGTGAGTCTGCTTGAATTCACCAACGAAATACCTCAATATGTGATGCAGCAGCTTTCGGGCTTCGTTCTTTTTTGATCCTACTAATATTTCGTTCGCATTTATATGATACTATAAAATTTTACATTTTTTATAAACCTATAGTTTCGTACATTATTTAGGATTGTTAATCGGGAATCGCCATTCAATGACCCAGATGAAAGGCATTCTGCCCGGGTGATTTTGTTCTTTTGTTATGCTAGGGACAAAAATTTACTCAAAAATTGCTCTGACTCTACTCACACTTGTTTGCGATTGACAAAAATCAATATATCAGATAAAATTAAAATTGCCCTGCAACGGGCAAGGGCGTTGCCATAAGACGGAGCAACCCGCGGCAGGCGGTTAGCCACACCACCCGAAAGGGGGTGAGGCCATGCGAATCACACTACATATTGGAGCCTTTACGGTAACAATCATTGTGAAAAGCAGAAACCGCCACTCTGCCAAGTGACGGTTTCCAAGGTTTAACTTTGTAAACTCGTTTCTGGGCTAACCGCATGTCGGTAGCGCCCTCTTCTATTTTCATTATAGCGGATTCCTCGGTTTTGTCAAGTGGAGTGTGCGATTTCGCTTGACAGTGGAATGTGCGATTTTCTCAGGATAAACGCATAAATGAAAATTATGCCACTTTTCACGTGAGTTGTGAGCAAATTTTCCGATGTCTTTTGTCACCAACCTAAAATATTATACTGGTTATCCATTCAAAAACAGAAAAATGAAAACACTTATTTTTCCCAAATGAACAAATAAATGTAATAAGATCGTTTGATTTCCGTTCATGCGTTTATCTTGGCGATTTTCATGTTGTCCCTTGCGGTACGGAATAGCATGGGCGGCTGTCTGTATCAGTGTTGTTTGCCGTGCTTCTTTACCGTACATGAGCATTCGAAGAAGAAATGAATCGTTCAGAAAACGCCCGCCCGGCAGATCCGGACGGGCGCTGTATTTCCATGCGTGCAGGGCGCCGGTGACGCTCTGCACGTATTTCCATGCGGGAAGAACGCCGGTGACGCTCTTCCTGTATTCCATATCTATCGCAGATCATCCGCGCGGCCGCGTCACGCCCTCGGCCGGACCTCCAGCGTGATATTGCAGTCGGACACATGCTCATAATTGATATCCAGCGAATAATCCACATCCACCTTCAGAAGATCCTCTTCCTCCCGCACCTGCACGTTGCCGGTGTGGATACCGATCATCATCTGGCCGAACGGCGTCACATAGCAGGACAGGTTCTTCTTGTTCTTCTCAAACACCATTCTGGTGCTGGCCTCCCCCTTTTTGAGGATGGACATGCTGTCCGGCTGGATGCGGATCGTATTCCTGACCGGGCCGGAGCCGTCGTCCGTCATCTCCTCATAAAGCACGTAATGCCGGCCGTCCTTTCCGAAATAATCCCCGGTGGTGATCATTTCCACCTCCTGCGGGCCGTCGTCCGTCATCTGCACGCCGGTGATACTGATCAGTACATTCTGTGTCATTGCTCCGCCCCCGTTCTTCCGCGCGGCCGCCTGCGCGGCCGCGGTCTTCATCAATACTCTTCGATCGCGATCTTCTTCGTCTCCTTCACCTGCTTCGGCAGAATGGAAGTGGCGAACGCCGTGAATTTATCCGCCAGGTCGCTGACGTAAAACTGATATTTGCCGGGGTCCGCCTCCGCCGCGCCGGGTTCGCACGCCAGCCCCCGCTCCGCCAGAAGCCCCTTAAGCTCAATGGCCGTCTCGTAGGCCGGGTTCACCAGCGTCACATCGCTCCCCATGATCCGCCCCACTGTGGACCGCAGAAGCGGATAATGGGTGCAGCCCAGCACCAGCGTGTCGATAAAGCGCCCTTTCAGTTCACTTAAATACCGGGACGCGATCTCGTCCGTCACCGAATCGTGGAGAAGGCCTTCCTCCACCAGCGGCACAAACAAAGGGCATGCCTTGCCGGTCACCTGGACCTGCGGGTTCATCTGCTTCATGACCTCCGTGTAAATGCCGCTGCCGATGGTGCCCTCCGTGCCGATGACGCCGATCTTGCCGTTTCTCGTCGATTCCACCGCCGTAAGCGCCCCCGCCCTGATCACGCCGATGATGGGAAGATCAAATTCCTTCTCCACGGTCTCCAGCGCGTAGGCGCTGGCGGTATTGCAGGCAATGACGATGGCCTTCACGTCTTTTGTCAGCAAAAACCGGATGATCTGCCGTGAATAGCGGATGACCGTGTCCCTGGATTTGCTTCCGTAGGGCACGCGGGCCGTATCCCCGAAATAGACGATCTTTTCCTCCGGCATCTGACGGATGATCTCCCTGGCCACCGTCAGGCCGCCGACGCCGGAATCAAAGATCCCGACAGGCGCGTTTCTGTCCATAACTCCTGCTGCTCCTTCTTGTTCTTGACTTCCATCCGGTATGCCGCCTCCCCGGCGCCTGCCTCTGAATCCGCCAGGCTCCCCGGAATACCGGCTTTCTGAATCTTCCGGCCCGGCATGCCGCTCTCAGGCGTGCCGCTCCTTCGCGGCCGCCTGCGCCGCCGCGTCCTTCCGCACGACGAAGAGCACGCCGCTTACCGGGAAGACCCACTCGTCGTTCAGCGAGATGCTGAACACGCCGTTCTCTCCCTCGGCCGTATTCTCATAGGCTGTGGACTCCCCTTTATTCAGGAAGGAGAACATATCCACGTCCATGGTATCTTCATTGTAACTGACGGAGATCCGCGGATTCTTCGTCGGCTCCACCAGCCCCACCTCAAGCGCCGTGTTCCACCTCTTCGGCATATGGAAGATGATATTCACGTCATGGGTCATCGCCATCCGGTCGTGGCCCACGCGGAATGTGATGACCAGGCCGCAGTCCCTGCCGCCCACCTGGCCCACCTCCACCTTCTCGATGGTTCCGTTGATCCCGTCGATCCGCACGCAGGGCCTGAACATCCGCTTCACGGCGGCTGTGAGCTCCTCCTGCCCAAGCCCCTTGAAATACGCCCGGTCGATCTCGTCGATGTCCAGATTCTCACGGAAAATGCAGTTGGCCATCATTTCCTTATCGCTTCCCTCGGCGCTTTCCCGGAAGAACAGATCCAGCAGGGCGTTGTCATAGACGAAGGCGACCTTCACGTATTCGCTGTCCAGGTTGCTGCCCTTCGGGGTGAAATATTTGACCGTGTAATCCAGTTCTTCCTGGACATAGAAATACGGGTCGTCGTCCGGGTCGGACTTCAGGTCGCCGAACGCCTTCGTTCTGTTGGTCTCCAGCACAAAGCGGTAGGAAAAGCCCGTGCGGATCCGGCAGTCCCGCTCCGTGATATAGGAAAGCGAGTCGAAATCCTTTGTCGTCAGCAGATAATGGTTCAGGAAATTATTGATCATGTCGCTTCCGTCCGGATCCTTAACGATGGATTCGATGAACGCCTTCACGAAGATCTTCTTCTGATCCGCCGCGTACATGTCGATGGCTTCCCGGTGATACATCAGGGTGTCCAGGATCTGCTCCGACACCTCGCTGGCGTAGGAGTCCTTGGACATCTTTTCATGGGCAATGTCGAAGATCAGAAACGCCGCCAGCACGCCCATCAGATTGCCGATGGCGTCCTTGAACAGGTCGCCCGCCGAGAAATCCCCGAACAGAAACAGAAGCAGCTCGCCCACGACCACGATCAGGATCACCACGATATACAGCACGACATAGCCCAGGTTGATATTCTCCCTGGCCATTTTCCGCTGCATCTTGTTCGACAGCTCCTTATCTTTCTCCGTATTCTCCCCCATTGATTTCTCCCTTCGTAAATACGCCTTCATACATAACCGGCTTCTGACTGTAATACCCCCAGAATCTGTCCCCGTAGTCGAAATGCCACCACTCCGACGGGAGGTTCACAAAGCCCGCGGACGTCATCACATGGTACAGAAGGCGCCGGTTTTCGCGGACCTTCTCATCGCCGCCGTTCTCGTAGTAATCCGTGCAGGTGCGGTCGGTAAACGCGTCGAAGCCCGTTCCCATGTCAAGCTCCTCCCCCGTATCGTCCACGATCGTCAGGTCCACGGCGCCGCCCGTCGTATGGACCGGCGGACACTCCCGGTCGTACACCGGGTCGGAGACGAAACCGCTTATCACCGCCTCCTGTTCTCCGCGGCTTTTCTCCTCCAGGTGAAAGTCCCGGATGATCCGCGCGGAATAGATCTCATAGATCTCATGCTGCAGCGCGAATGGCCGCCACGCGTCCAGGATACGGAACCTGTAACCGCGCGGCAGAAGGTCCGCGGCCTTAAGGAGCCGGTCGTACACCTCCGTCCTTACGAAGCACCTCTTCTCCGCGTTCTGCATTCCCAGGACCGGGTACTGCATCCGGATCTCGAACCGCCCGCTGTCCGTCATCTCCACGAACGCGCTGCCTGTAAACGCGTTCACCGTATAGCGCGCGGGACCGTCCGTGTGGGGGATCGCACACATTTTCTCCATCACAGCTTTGCTCCCTTCTGTCCTCCGAAGCTGGCCTGATTCAGGATATTGGTATCGAAGGTAAATGTCAGACGCCCCTCAGCGCGGAGCCGCTTTAACGCCAGCTGGATCATGCGGTCCAAAAGTCCCATGTACGGCACGCCCACCGGCTCCCACAGGTAAAACGCGAGAGATCCGGGGATCGTATTGATCTCATTGAAATACAGGCTTCCGTCGTCCTCGTCGATCAGGAAATCGATCCGGGCCACGCCGCAGCAGCCCAGGGCCTGAAAGGCCCGGACAGCAAGACGCCTTACTTCCTCCCGCTTCTCAGGCGTCAGTTCCGCCGGGATCTTGCGGGAAACGCTGGCCATGCCTTTGGAGCCTCCGCTTTTCGAGCCGCTTACATATTTGTCCTCATAGCTTAAAATGTCCTTCGTATGCAGTGGTTCCTCGCACTCGGAGGCGGCGGCCTCGTTCTCGTCGCCCAGCACGGAGCAGTTGATCTCCCGGAGATTGGTGACGGCGTGCTCCGCCAGGATCCTGGTTGCGTAGCGGAACGCGTCGTCCACGGAAGCGGCCAGCTCCACCCGGTTCCTGGCCACGCTGATACCGACGCTGGAGCCCAGATTCACGGGCTTTACGATGACCGGATATCCCAGGCCCTGTTCCACACGGTCCATCAGGGAGTCCATCTCCGCGTAATCGGAAAGCGTATAGAGCTGGGCGTCAAGAACCGGCACGTCCTTTTCCTTCAGCACCAGCTTCATCAGGTATTTATCCATGCCGAGGGCGGACGCCTCCACGTCGCAGCCCACGAACGGGATCCCTACTGTCCGAAGATACCCCTGAAGCGCTCCGTCCTCCACGTTGGTTCCGTGGACGACCGGGAACGCCACGTCGATCTCCACCGGCGTGTTCCTGCCGAACTTCCTGGGCGGGTACGGGACCAGCTTCACCTGTCCGCCCTCGTTGACCATGATCACCCGCTGCGATTTCTTCAGAAGCCCTTCGATATCCTTATATGACTCGATCTCGCCCACCTGGGGACCGATGTACATCTCATTTTCCTTGGTCATATAGACCGGGATCACGTCGTATTTGTCCGTGTCCATATTCAAATACGCCTGAATTCCGGAGATCACGGACACTTCGTGCTCCACACTCTTGCCTCCGAACAGCATCGCGACTCTCGTCTTCATCGTCTATCTCCTCCTGTCTAATAATTGTCCGGCAGATCATTTTCCAGCAATATATATTTGTGCCCCTGGCCTTTGACCGCGTAGGCGAAGGCCAGCGCCTCCTCCAGCTTCTCAAAGACCGCGCACTTCTCTTCCGGGAATCCCGCGCTTAAGGCGCCCTCCCGGATCGGCTTCGTATGCTTCTTTCCCACCAGAAGGATGTAATCGCAGCAGGCCGCCGCGTATGTGCCGAATTTGAAATTGTACTCTTCTTCCTTCTCCCCCAGCTCCACCATGCCGGGCGTGACCAGGATCTTCAGTCCGTCGAACATGGCCAGGGTCTCCACGGCGGCTCTGGAACCCACCGGATTGGAATTGTACGCGTCGTCGATGATGGTCACAAGACCGTGCTCCCGCATCTGCATCCGGTGCTCCACCGGCTGAATGCGGCGCACCGCGGTCCGCAGGTCCCTGAGGGGGATCCCCAGCTCGTGGGCCACGGCGATGGCACCGACCACATTGATCACATTGTGGCCGCCGATGAGGCGCATCCGGAACCGCTCGGTTTCGCCGTCCGGCGCTGCCACCGTGAAATCCGTGCCCAGCTGGGACACGGCGACGTCTTTCGCGTAATACCCGTCATGGTTCGCCCCGGCAGAATAAAACACCTTGCAGCTGTAAGCCCCGGCCTTGTCGAGAATGTACTCGTTGTCGCCGTTTAAGAACACCTTTCCGTCTGCCGGCAGCGCGTCGGCCAGCTCGAACTTGGTGTTCCTGATATTGTCCATATTGAAAAATGTCTCGAGATGCTGGGGCCCGATCGACGTGATCACGCCGCAGTGCGGATGGACGATATCGCACAGCTCTTTGATATCGCCGACATGCCGGGCGCCCATCTCGCAGATGAAGATCTCATGGTCGCGCCGCAGATGTTCGCGGATCGTGCGGACCACTCCCATGGGCGTGTTGAAGCTCTGGGGGGTGACCAGCACGCTGTATCTCTCCTGTAAAAGCGTCTGCAGATAGAACTTGACGCTGGTCTTGCCGTAGCTTCCGGTAACGCCGATGATCTTAAGGCCCGGATTCTCCTTAAGCCTCCGCTTCGCGTCGTTGATATAATGACGGCTGATGGCCGCCTCGGCCGGGCGGTTCAGCAGGTTGATCATAAGCACCGCGAGGAAACGCGCGGACACCAGCGCCAGAAGCAGGCCGGATATGCGGGAAAATGAGGCCGGCAGGCGCTCCGCTCCGGCCAGGAGCGCGGACTGCCCCGCAGATCCTGCGTTCTGCGCCTCGGACCCGCCCGGGGCGGCCGCGCACAGAAATACCGCGGCGGCCAGGATCAGGACGGTAACCGCCAGATCCGCGGCGATCATACGCTTTACGCGGGCCGTATACACCAGCTTCTTCTTGACGGTCATCTTCTTTATCGCGCGGTAAACGACAATGATCAGAAGGAGCGTCAGGATCCCGAGGATCTCCAGCGCCGTCCACGGCAGAAGCATCTCCGCAAGACCAAGAACCAGTCCCCAGACCAGCACCCACTGCATCCGGAGATTCTTCCTGATCCAGTGCAGGTGTTCCAGGTTCTTATATCCGTTCAGCTGGAACATATGCAGGTTGTAGCGCAGCGTCAGCGCGTACGCGGGTATCGAAAGCGCCGCCGTTATCAGCAGTCTAATTTCCATCTTGCTCTCCGATCTCAAAATAAGCTCTCATAATATTCCGAAACTGGACCGGACGATCCAGGAAGGAGTAATGCCCCGCCCCGGCGATCACGGCCAGGCCGGAGTCCGGGATCTTCTCCTCCATGATCTTCGCGTCGCGCATCGGAGTGGCCGTATCCTGATCTCCCCAGATCAGCAGGGTCTCCTGGCGGACGCGCGGAAGCAGATCCGTCAGATCTTCATTTACCGCCATGACCAGGCATTGGCGCATGACGGGCGAAGCGCCGCGGTAATCCGCGGAACCCTGACGGCTCCGCCAGTCGTCGATGATCTCGGGGAACAGCGCGTAGATCAGCTTCATGTTCAGGATCCGCTTCAGGATCTTGTATGTACGGATCTTCATCTTCTGGCGCGCCGTACGCACCGGCAGCACGCCGGCGCTGTCGATCAGCACGATCCGGCTGATCTCAAAAGGCAGACTGTCCCTGGCCGCCAGGCGGATGATCACGCGTCCGCCGTAAGAATGGCCGATCAGCACCGCCCGGCTGATCTCAAGCTTCTGCATCAGGCAGCAAAAAAAATCGGCGTAGGCTTCCACATTCCACGCCTCCCTCGGCTCGTCGCTGCCTCCGAAGCCGGGAAGATCAAACTGCACGACGCGGAACTTCCCGCTGATGGCGGCCGCCACCGAATCATACACGCCCAGATCCGTCCCCCACCCCTGCAGGATGACGGCCGTCTCGCTGCCGCCGCCTGTTATCTTACAGCAAATATTGTACCCGTTCACCTCTATATTCATATGCGCATCTAAGGAAGCCGGTTCCTTCCGTCCTTTCCGCCCGCAGAATTCTTATCGATGCTATTATAAGCGAAACCTGATTTAATATCAAGTCTGACATGATTAATTATATTCGGGACGGCAATAATTGTAAATGACCGGCGGAGGGATCACGGAACCGTTCCCCCCGGAGAAAGGAAGGCATCCCGTCATGAGATATCGAAAAGAACTTGGCCTGGCCGCCGCGTGCTTCCTGATGGCGCTGGCCTGCCGGCTGGCCGCCGCGCCAAACGAAAGCGCGGAAACCGCCGCGCGGATCGCGCCGAAGCTGCTGCGCTTCCATGTGCTGGCCAACAGCAACTCCGCCGCCGACCAGGCGGTCAAACTGAAAGTGAAAGACGTACTTCTGAAAGAACTGGAGCAGGCGCTCGGCGATGA
>CANQGA010000108.1 GCA_947600145.1 uncultured Lachnospiraceae bacterium
CATGCGCCACCTCGTTGACGATCCGGCTGGTGACCCGCTGCAGCACCTCCCAGGGGATCTGGGACGCCTCGGCGGTCATGAAGTCCACCGTGTTCACGGCGCGCAGCGCCACCGCGTAATCGTAGGTGCGCTCGTCGCCCATGACGCCGACGGAGCGCATATTGGTCAGGGCCGCGAAATACTGGTCCGGCCTGTGGGAAAGGCCCGCCGCGGCGATCTCCTCCCGGTAGATCGCGTCCGCGTCCTGCACCATCTTCACTTTCTCTGCCGTCACCTCGCCGACGATCCGGATGCCCAGACCGGGACCGGGGAACGGCTGGCGGTACACCAGCTTCTCCGGGATGCCGAGTTCCAGGCCGGCCTTGCGCACCTCATCCTTGAACAGTTCCCGCAGCGGCTCGATGATCTCCTTGAAATCCACATAGTCCGGCAGACCGCCCACGTTGTGGTGGGACTTGATCACGGCGGACTCGCCGCCCAGACCGCTCTCCACCACATCCGGGTAAATGGTTCCCTGCACCAGAAAATCCACCTTGCCGATCTTCTTCGCTTCCTCCTCAAAGACGCGGATGAATTCCTCTCCGATGATCTTCCGCTTCCGCTCCGGCTCCTCCACGCCTTTCAATCTGCTGTAAAAACGCTCCTGGGCGTTGACGCGGATGAAATGCAGGTCGTAGGGGCCGTTCGGTCCGAAGACCTCCTCCACCTCGTCGCCCTCGTTCTTCCGGAGCAGGCCGTGATCCACGAACACGCAGGTCAGCTGATCGCCCACGGCCTTGGCCAGCATCACCGCCGCCACCGAGGAATCCACGCCGCCGGAAAGGGCGCAGAGCACCCTGCCGCTTCCGACCTTCTCCCGGATCGCCCTGATACTGGTCTCCACGAAGGAATCCATGCGCCAGTCGCCGGCGCAGCCGCAGATCTCGTAGACGAAATTGTGAAGCATTTTCGAGCCTTCCTGAGTATGCAGCACCTCCGGGTGGAACTGGATCGCGTAAAGTCCGCGCTCCGCCCATTCCGCCGCGGCCACCGGGCAGTCCGCCGTATGGGCAGTCACGCGGAAGCCGGGAGCCGGCTTCTCGATATAGTCGTTATGGCTCATCCAGCAGATGGTCTTCTCCGATACATTTCCGAACAGCTTGCTGCTTTGGTCTACGGTCACCTCGATCCGACCGTACTCCCGGACCGGCGCCTTGCAGACATGACCGCCCAGCACATGGGACATCAGCTGGGCGCCGTAGCACAGCCCCAGAACCGGTACGCCCAGCTCGAACAGCTCCCTGCCGCAGGAAGGCGCGCCCTCCTCATACACACTGTTGGGGCCGCCGGTCAGAATGATCCCCTTCGGCTCCATTTTCCGGATCTTCTCCAGATCCGTCTTATAGGAATAGATCTCACAGTACACATTGCATTCCCGCACCCGGCGCGCCACCAGCTGATTGTACTGGCCGCCGAAGTCGATCACCACGATCTTCTCTCTGCCCACGCTGCTTCCTCCTGTACGCTGTATTCACAAAAAAGATACTCTCCATTATACAGATTTTCCCATAACCGTACAAGTATGAAATCGGAAAATATCACAGATACCTCTTCACATACTGCCCCGTATAGGAGTTCTCACACGCCGCGATCTCCTCCGGCGTGCCCTGGGCGATCACGGTGCCGCCCCGGTCGCCGCCTTCCGGACCCATATCGATGATATAGTCCGCGGTCTTGATCACATCCAGATTGTGCTCGATCACGACCACCGTGTTGCCGCCTTCGGCCAGCTTACGCAGGATCTCCACCAGCTTGTGCACGTCCGCGAAATGAAGCCCCGTCGTCGGCTCGTCCAGAATGTAGATCGTCCTGCCGGTTCCTCTGCGGCTCAGCTCCGTGGCCAGCTTGATCCGCTGGGCTTCGCCGCCGGACAGCTCTGTCGAGGGCTGTCCCAGCCTGATATACGAAAGTCCCACATCGTAAAGCGTCTGGATCTTCCTCTGGATCGTCGGAACATTTTCGAAAAATTTCAGCGCCTCCTCCACGGTCATGTTCAGCACATCGTAAATGCTCTTGCCCTTGTACTTGACCTCCAGCGTCTCCCGGTTATAGCGCTTTCCGCCGCAGACCTCGCAGGGCACATACACATCCGGCAGGAAATGCATCTCGATCTTGATGATGCCGTCGCCGGAACAGGCCTCGCACCGTCCGCCCTTCACGTTAAAGCTGAAGCGGCCCTTCTTGTAGCCGCGCTCCTTCGCGTCCGTCGTGGAGGCGAACAGATCTCGGATCATGTCAAAGACGCCTGTGTAGGTAGCCGGGTTGGACCGGGGCGTCCGTCCGATGGGCGACTGGTCGATATTGATCACCTTGTCCAGCTTCTCCACGCCGTCGATCCCGGTATGCTTTCCGGCGATGGTCCTGGCCCGGTTCAGCTTCCGCGCCAGAGACTTGTACAGGATCTCGTTCACCAGGGAACTCTTGCCGGAGCCGGACACGCCGGTCACGCAGGTCATGACCCCCAGAGGAAAGCTCACATCGATATTCTTCAGGTTATTCTCCCTCGCGCCCCGCACGGTCAGCCAGCCGTTCGGTTTCTTCCGCTCCTTCGGCACCGGGATCTGCAGCCGGCCGCTTAAATAAGCGCCGGTGATCGAGCCCTCGCAGGCGATGATGTCGTCCACGGTTCCGGCCGCCACTACCTCACCGCCGTGCTCGCCGGCTCCCGGCCCGATATCCACGATATAGTCCGCCGCCCGCATGGTCTCCTCGTCGTGTTCCACCACGATCACCGTGTTGCCCAGATCCCGCAGATGGAACAGCGTCTGCAGAAGCTTTCCGTTGTCCCGCTGATGAAGTCCGATACTGGGCTCGTCCAGGATATAGGCCACGCCGACAAGGCCGGAGCCGATCTGGGTCGCCAGGCGGATCCGCTGGGCCTCGCCGCCGGACAACGTCCCGGTGGCGCGGGAAAGCGCCAGGTAATCGAGTCCCACGTCGATCAGGAACGTGACCCTGGCCCGGATCTCCTTTAATATCTGCGCGCCGATGGCCTGCTGCATGCTGCTCAGCTGCAGGCCGTCCAGGAATTCCCTGAACTTCACCACCGACATATCCGTCGCGTCATAGATATTCAGTCCGCCCACCGTCACCGCCAGGGACGACTGCTTCAGCCTCTTCCCTTTACATAAGGAACATGGCGTGATCCGCATAAAGGTCTCATACTCCGCTTTGCTGCTCTCGGAAAATGTCTCCCGGTACCGCCGCTCCACGTTCTTCAGAAGACCCTCAAACGCCACATCGTAGATACCGACGCCGCGCTGTCCCTTATAATGCACCTTCACCTCATGGCCGCCGGTGCCCCGTATCAGCACATCCTGCACTTCCTTCGGATACTGCTCAAAAGGCGTATCCAGGCTGAAATGGTACTCCTTCGCCAGCGCGTCCAGGACTGCCCTCGTAAAGCTTCCCGGATCCGCGCAGGACTGCCAGCCCAGCACCACGATGGCTCCCTGCATGATGCTTAAAGATTTGTCCGGGATCATAAGATCCTCGTCGAACTCCATCTTATAGCCCAGGCCGAAGCAGTCCGGACAGGCCCCGAAGGGATTATTGAAGGAGAAGCTCCGCGGCTCCACCTCCTCGATGCTGATGCCGCAGTCCGGGCAGGCGAAGCTCTGACTGAACGTCATGGTCTCGCCGTCCACAATCTCCACCATCATCAGGCCGTTGCCCAGATTCATCGTCGTCTCGATCGAATCCGTCAGACGTTTCTCGATCCCCGGCCGCACCGCGAGGCGGTCCACGACGATCTCGATATTATGCTTGATATTCTTGTCCAGCTTGATCTCCTCGGTCAGCTCATACTGATTGCCGTCGATCCGCACGCGGGCGTAGCCGCCCTTGCGGGCCTGGTCCAGCACCTTCGCGTGTTCGCCCTTGCGCCCCCGCACCACCGGCGCCAGAAGCAGGAACCGGGTCCGCTCCGGCAGCGCCAGGATCTGATCCACCATCTGGTCCACGCTCTGCTTACGGATCTCCCGTCCGCACTTCGGACAATGGGGAATGCCGATCCGGGCGTAGAGAAGGCGCATATAGTCGTAGATCTCCGTCACCGTTCCCACCGTGGATCTGGGGTTCCGGTTCGTGGACTTCTGATCGATGGAAATGGCCGGCGACAGGCCCTCGATGCTCTCCACGTCCGGCTTCTCCATCTGGCCCAGGAACTGCCGCGCGTAGGAGGACAGCGATTCCATATAGCGCCGCTGGCCCTCCGCGTAGATCGTATCGAACGCCAGGGACGACTTGCCCGAACCGCTCAGGCCCGTCAGTACCACCAGCTCCTCCCGGGGGATATTGATATCTATATTTTTCAGATTGTGCTCACTGGCACCCCGAATCCTGATAAACTGCTTTGCCATGAAAATAAGCTCCTTCTGCCTCCGTAATATCTGCCGCAGGCATGAACAGTATAGCACATTCGCGCCGGAATTGCAAACATTTGTTCGATAAATGTGCTGCAATAAAGCAAATCGGCGGGAGATATTCATCCCCCGCCCGAACATCCTTCCGGAAACGCTCCCGGCTATCTTCTTCCCACGCGCTTGCCCCGCAGAAACCGACAGGCTTCACGCTCACATCCCGGGTCCGCCCGGACCTGCGCTCTCGCCGCCGGGACCGGTAAGGGCTCCCGGACCAACTGCCTCCGGACCAACCGCGGCACCGGGACCGCTGCCGCCGCTTTCCGCGCCTCCCGGGCCTGCCGAACCGGGCCCTCCGGCTCCCGGCCCCGAAGCGCTTTCTGAATTCCCGGAAGCGCCCGGACCTGCTGCCGCTCCCGGACCGCCGCCGCTTTCCGCACTGCCCGGACCTGCCGGAGCCTGAGATTCAACTCCGGGACCCGGAACCATCGGCTGGGTGTTCCCCGCGTCCGGCGTTGTCTCCGCAGGCGCGGGCGCTGTCTCTGCCGGCGCCGTTTCCGCAGGCGCTGTCTCCGCAGGCGCGGGCGCCGCCGCCTGAGAACCGGATCCGCCTGATGAACCGGAGCTTCCCGATGAGCCGGAGTTACCCGAAGAACCGGAACTTCCCGACGAGCCGGAACCGCTTCCGTCCGTATGATAGCACAGCACCGGATCCCCGGCGGAAATATTTTCAAAGATCGTCTTGGCAGCGGATCTGGGCAGATTTACGCAGCCATGCGATCCGTTGGTCAGATAGATCCTGCCGCCGAATGCGCCTCTCCAGCTGGCGTCATGCAGGCCGATCCCGCCGTTAAACGGCATCCAGTATGAGACCGGAGACTCGTAGGAATAACCGCCGCCCGCGGTTCTCTCGCCGCGGAGAACCGCGTCCTTCTGTTTATATTTGAGCATATAGGAACCTGCCGGCGTATCGTAGCCTCTCGCGTGGTTCCCGGACACCAGATCCGACTCTACCACCAGCTCCCCGTCCTTATAAAAATACAGGTGCTGGCCGGTCAGATTCACTTCCACATAGGTGCTGCCGTAATCCTGCTCTTCACGGCTGGCCGCCTTCTGGGAATAGACCGGCTCTCTGGTCTGGCTCTCGCCGGATTCCAGGATCGCGTTCAGCTCCTTTACTTCTTCCTTCTGGTTGATCTTCCAGCCGTAATCTCCCTTCTCGATCGTCACGATCTCGCCGGGAGTCGTCTTAAGCGTTCTCGTTTTGCCGACCGTATCATATCTGGACGCCAGATCCTTCACATAAGCGGTGAGCTGTTCCTGGTCGATGATGATCCTGCCTTCTTCGTCTAGACGCAGCCACTGAATGATCGTGTCCCTGTCAAGAACTTCCTTCTCGCTGCCGAATTCATAAGTGACTGTCACATTCAGATAATGATCCTGTTCCTCGATCTTCTGATTCAGCTCCGGGTCCTCAGAAGTGACGGCCGGCTCCTTATACACATTCAGCGACTCCAGATCCAGTTCCGTATCTCCGTTATGTACGGCGTCCGTCACGGCCTTCTTTACAGCTTCCTTATCCAGGACCGTTCCTTCCACCTCGGGAATAATACTGTATCCTTTTCCCTCCTCAAACTCGGACAGGTAGGCGTCCTGCGGCTCGACCATCTGCTCTTCGTCCAAAAACGACAGCTGATCGATCCGTGCGGCCAGCTTCTCATCGTCCGGCACGACCACGGTAGCCAGCTCATACTGTGTCGGCTGCTCCCTGTGGTTCCACCAGTCCATAGGATCCTGCGCCGCCAGATACTGGTCCAATGTACCGTCAAAAACATGATGGAAACCTGCTTCCTCCCCGGTGATCGCCTCCGTGACGTCCCCTCTTCCGGTGATCGTCAGCACGTATTCATCAATATAGGAAGCCACCAGTTCCTGCGCTTCCGCTACGGTTTTATAAGAAATGTCAAGCCCATTGACCGTCGTATTGGGAAAGAATACGGTCTGGTACTGTTTTCCTTCGTTTACATAATACAGATATCCTGCCGTTCCTGACACGCCGAGCAGGGCAAAAGCCGCCGCGGCAATGATCACTGCCCTCTTCGCGGCCGGAGACATCCCCTTCTTCTTCCTGCTGCGCGGCTCTTTCTTTTCTGTTTCTCCCATCAGAATCGATTCCCTTCCTCATCCATTCATCGCTGCGCGAACGCGCATCCTTATACAGTATATTATCAAATGAACCGCCTGTCTATAAAAATTTTTACCAAAAAAAGACCGATTTCCCGTCCGGGAAACCGGCCTTCTGATCCAGCCTCGTCTCAGTTACGCATTCTTCTCTTTCAGCAGATCGCGGATCTCCGCCAGAAGCTCCTCGGAGGTCGGGCCCGCGGGCTCTTCGGGAGCCGGCTCTTCCTCTTCCTTCTCCTTAAACTGGTCGGTGACCTTGTTCATCAGCTTGATCGCGGCGAATACGCAGGCCGCGATGATCAGGAAATTGATAATGTTCTGGATAAAGCTGCCGTACAGGATGGCCGCCTCCGCCGTCACGACATTCCCCGCCTCGTCGAGGACCGCGGGATGAAGCACCACCTTGTAGTTGGTAAACGTGGTCCCTCCGCCGATCGCGCCGACGACCGGCATGATGATGTCATTCACCATGGAATTGACGATCGTGCTGAACGCGCCGCCGACTACAACGCCGACTGCCATATCCACGACGTTGCCGCGGAAAATAAATTTCTTGAACTCCTCGATCGTATCGTGCATCTTGCCCATCTCAAACTACCTCCTGTTTTCCTCTCTTGTCATCAGTCACAATACCGCTGTAACCATTATACATAGAGGAACCGGGAAAGTAAACCTTTTTTGCCGAATAATACCAGCAAAGTCAGCAACATCAGCAATAATGTCAGAACAGCGGCACGACCGCGCCCTCGTAGGTCTCCTCCATGAATTTCTTCACTTCATCGCTGGTCAGGGCCTCGATCAGGGCCCGGATCTTCGGATCATCCTCATCACCGCTGCGGACCGCGACCACGTTGCCGTAGGTCGTCGCCGCGATGGAAGCGGAATCCTCCACAGCCAGGGCGTCCGTCACCTTAAATCCGGCCTCGATGGCGTAATTGCCGTTTATTACCGCGATATCCACATCCTCGATCACCCTCGGGATCTGGGCCGCTTCCACTTCGTAGAGCTCCAGATTTTTCGGATTCTCAACGATATCGTTCTTGGTGGCGGTCAATCCCGCGCCGTCCTTCAGCCTGATCAGCCCCTGCGCCTCCAGAAGAAGCAGGGCGCGGGCTTCATTGCTGGTGTCGTTGGGTACCGCCACGACCGCTCCGTCGGCCAGATCGTCAAGGGAAGACGTCTTGCCCGCGTAAATGCCGAAGGGCTCATAGTGGATCGCGCCGGCAGAGACCAGATCCGTTCCGTTCTCCTCATTGAATGACTCCAGATAGGGCAGATGCTGGAAATAGTTGGCGTCCAGATCTCCGGATTCCAAAGCCAGGTTGGGCTGGATGTAATCCACATACTCCATAACCTGTAACTCATAACCTTTTTCTGCCAGAATATCCTGGGCCGCGCGGAGCACTTCCGCGTGGGGAGCGGGGCTCGCGCCGACGATGATCCTGGTCAGTTCGCCTGCCGCCGCGCCGTCCGCCTGCTCTTCCCCTGCCGCGCCGGCAGTTCCTGACGCTGTTTCCTCCGCAGCCGCGGTCTCAGCCGCCGTTCCGGCCTGCGCGGCGCCGGTTCCGGACTTCTGGCCGCCGCAGGCGGTCAGGGACGCGGCCGCCAGAACAGCCGCGGCGATCAGTGATACTCTTCCTGCATTCTCTTTTCTCATAATAATTCTCCTCCTTCTTAATCTGAAAATACATTTATCATAAAGATTCCGGGGAATCTTTATTTCCCATCTGCCGGATCCGCCGGACGCTTCCGTCCGATCCGCGCCTACCGGATCCGCTTGTCTCCTTTCTTCGAAAGACGCGTCCCCAATTCCTGGATGACCTGCACCATCACGACCAGAAGCACCACGGAGATCCACATCAGAAACGGCTCATACCGGTAATACCCGTAGTTGATCGCGATGGCCCCCAACCCGCCGCCTCCTGTAAATCCGGCCATGGCCGAATAGCTGAGGATCGTGGTCACCGCCAGGGCCGCGCCCAGAAGAAGGGACGGCCTTGATTCCGGCAGAAGCACCTTCCATATGATCTGCCAGACAGACGCGCCCATGGACTGGGCCGCCTCAATAACGCCGGCGTCCAGCTCCCGGAACGAAGATTCCACCACCCTGGCCACATAAGGCGCGGCCGCGATGGTCAGCGGGATAATGATCGCCGGAGAACCGATCCGGGTGCCGATCACGATCTTGGAGAGCGGCAGCGCGATGAACAGAAGGATCAGGAACGGTACGCTGCGCAGCAGGTTAATGATCACGCCCAGGATCTTCTGGAACCATGGGATCGGACAGATCCCGCCCTCGTCGGTAACCACCAGGATGATCCCCAGCGGCAGTCCGATGATATAGGCAAACAGCGAGGACAGGGCCGTCATATAAAACGATTCCCAGATGCCTGTCTTCAGCATACTGATCGTTGTCGCGTCAAATTGCATTTTCGTCCACCTCCTCATAAGGGATCTGAATCGACTCCAGATAATGAATGACCCGCTCCGCCCCGGCCTCATCCTCAGGCAGCTGCACCACCATCTGTCCCATGGCCTTGCCCTGGATGTCCCTGGTCGCGGCGTACATGATATTCACCGGCGCCCTGCAGGCCAGAACCATATTGGAAATGATGGGCTCCCTGGATTCACGGCCGTCAAATATGATACGGATGCTTCTTCCGGTTCTGCCGCTGCCGGCCGCCCGCTCTGCAGCCTCGCCCATGATCAGCTTTCTGCCGATGGCGGACCTGGGATTCAGGAAGATCTCCGACACCGCCCCCACCTCGGCGATCCGGCTCTGATCGATGATCGCCACACGGTCGCAGATAGCCTCGATCACCGACATTTCATGGGTGATCACGATGATCGTCACGCCCATCGTACGGTTGATCTCTTTCAGGAGCTCCAGGATCTGTCTGGTCGTATTCGGATCCAGCGCGCTGGTGGCCTCGTCGCAGAGGATCACCTTCGGGTTGGTCGCCAGGGCCCTGGCGATCGCCACCCTCTGCTTCTGGCCGCCTGAGAGCTGGGCCGGATAGGCCAGCGCCCGCTCCTCTAGACCGACCGTCTTAAGAAGCTTTGCGGCACGCTCCCGCGCCTCTTTCCTCGGCACGCCGGCCAGTTCCAGCGGGAAGCACACGTTGCGGATCACATTCCTCTGGGCCAGCAGATTGAACTGCTGGAAGATCATGCCCATGGACCGGCGGGTCGCGCGCCTCTCCCTGTCCGTCATCGCCGCCATGCTCTGTCCCTCGAAAAGCACGTCGCCCTCCGTAGGGACTTCCAGATAATTGATGCACCGCACCAGGGTGCTCTTGCCGGCGCCGCTTAATCCGATGATCCCGAAGATCTCGCCGGCCGACACCTCAAGGCTGATGTCCTGAAGGGCCCTCACCGGGCCGCCGGCGGTCCTAAATTCCTTGCCCAGATTCCGGATCTGGATGATTGGGGTTTCCATAGGCATACCTCCGATTCTGTTATTTCTGATTTGGAGCCGCGGCGGCCTCCTGCGGCGCCGGCGCTTTCCCGGACGCACCTCGAACGCGCCGCTTCGGCTCTTTCCCGGACGCGCCTCGGATGCGCCGCCTCGGCTCTTTCCCGAACGCGCCGCCTCGAAAACGCTTCGCGTTTTCTCGGTCGCGGGCATTGGGCCAATGCCCGCTCTGCCGTGTGCTGACA
>CANQGA010000109.1 GCA_947600145.1 uncultured Lachnospiraceae bacterium
GACGCGGCCGCGCGGGCCGGCGACGAAACGGCTGACGGCAAGGCGGCCATCGTCCGATACATCTCGGAAAACCGCGGACAGCTGGAAGACGCCGCGGCCGCCTGCGTAAGCTCCCTCGGCTTCGGCTACGGGGCTCAGATCGAGATCACGCGGGAATATTACCCGACCAAAGCCTACGGGGATATCGTACTGCCCAGGGGCATATATGACTCCGTGCGGGTGACGCTCGGCGAGGGCCGCGGACGGAACTGGTGGTGCCTGATCTATCCGAGCCTCTGCTTTGTGGACGCCACCCACGCCATTGTGCCGGAGCAGTCCAAATCCGAGCTTGCCGCGCTGGTGGGAGAGGACGACTACGCCGCCCTGCTTGCGCAGGACGGCGCGGAATTATCGGTTCATTTTCGGTTGTGGGACTGGATCTCAGACCTGCTGTTTCAGGCCTCCTGCTGCTGTTCATTCAGAATGATCCCGTCCAGCGCCCACTCGTAGGTCAGAATGGACTGGGTCAGGGTCATGGCCGCGGCGTCCGCCGCCATTTTCTGCTGAAGATAACTCAGCTGAAGCTGAAGATACTGAAGTCTCCCGATCGCCCCCAGGCTGTACTGCCGGTCCGCGCTCTCCTTCGCGATATTCGCGGCCGCCAGGGCGGTCTGGGCGGCATCATAGGAAGCCTTGTCCGCCAGGACTGTCTGGTAGAGGGTATTCACCTGTATCTTGATCGTCTCCTCCGCCTCTCCCAGCGTCCGGTTCTTCCGTACCGCGGTTTTGCCGGTGAGACTGTCCTTCAGCGTATCCAGCGAATAGCTGGCCGCGATCGCGGCAGGGATGTCCGATTCCGGATTCATGCTGTCGATCCGCGCCAGATCCGGAGCCGGGACTGTCCCGATCACCGGATCCGCGTTATAGGTCCATCCCGTCATCAGGCACAGATTCTGACGCAGGGTCGTCAGCGTATCGTTCAAAGACTGCTGCTGGGACAGGGCCGTCAGAAGGGACTGCTGCGCGGACAGAACGTCCTCCTCTGTCGCCATGCCGATGCCATAGCGGACCTGGGCGGAATTGGCGGCAGCCTGCGCAAGTTCCACAGCCGCGCTGCACAGATCAAGGGACGCCAGCGCCTGATTGTAACCGATGAACATCTGCTGCGCGCCGAAGGTCAGGGATTTCAAAGTCTGCTCACGGACCGCGCGGGTATCGCCGTCCAGCGTATTCGCCGTCTTGCGGATCGCCTTGATCCCCTGCTCCGTGCCCTGGACGCTGGCCTGCAGGATCCCGTACATTCCGCTGAGCTGCTGGTACAGCAGCTGCTCTTCCAGAGACTGCGAATTCGGATCCATCTGATCCAGCGTCTTCTTTATCTCTTTCATCTGGTCCTTCATCGTCTTCAGTTCTTCCGACGATTTCATCTGAGAGGCAGTCTGACGGCTGGCGTCGATCATCGGCATGATGGATTCCAGGACCTGCTGATACGACGGATTGTAGTAGCGCACCAGATTTTCCAGCTCCTCATATTCCATCACATTATCCTGCAGCTTCAGCCATGTCAGGTCGTCCAGACCCGCCGGGCGGGTAATGGCATACGCCGTAAGGCACCCCGACAGACTCTCCGAAGCCGCCGGACCCGCGGCGGGACTCAGGGCCAGAACCGCGGCGAGAACTGCGGCGCACGCGGCTCTGGCGGTTCTCGCGGCTCCCACGGCTCCCGCAGCACTCTCGATCTTCGCGGCTCTTGCCGCTCCCGCCGGATACGCCTTCCTCGCTCTCCGCTTCATCTACCTCACTCCCTTTAACACCCAGTCGTACTTCTCCATCGCCGAAAACAGCTGAAGCGCCTTCACTTCCCGGTCCGTCTGGGCCGTCACCACATCGGTCTCCGCCTGCAGCGTCTCCATGGCCGTTCCGGTTCCCATCGCCTGCCTCGACTGGGCAAGGGCGTACTTCCGGCTCGCGATATCAAGCCCCAGGGCCGTCTGGTCATAGGCGTTCTTCGCCTGGAGAACATTCTGATAAGCGGTATTTAACGCCACGGCGATCTGCTGCTTCGTGTTCTCCACATTTCCGCCGTGGATCACCTGCCCGCTGGCCGTCACTGAATTTCCAAGCTTCCGCTGTTCGGCCAGAAGCGTATAGTCATTCGCGTACGCGGTCTCAAGATCGGCCGCCGGATCCATGGCGGCGATCCGGTTCACGTCCAGAGCCGGCATGGGCCGGATCTCCGGCACCGCGCTCTGCTTCCAGCCCAGCATCACGATCAGCTGCTGCCTGGTCGTCTCCTGCTGGTTCTGAAGGCTTAAGATCTGCGCGTCCATATTCTGCACTGCCTGCATCGCGTTCAGCACGTCCGAATACGTTGCCAGCCCGACCGCAGAGCTGTACTGGCGCTGGGTATTGGCCAGGACCGTATCCAGAAGCTGCCGGTTCTTCTGCGCGGAAATGATCTGGTACTGCAGCTGGTAATAAGTATTCATCGCGGTCTGGGCATCTGACGCCAGCTTCTTCTCCTGCTTCTCCAGATCCCATCGCTTGGTGGTGCTGTCCTCGGCGGAGTCAATGGTATTCTGGATCTGGATCTCCTGCATGCGGGCCGAATAGTCCGCGGAGATCATGGAGAGCTCGCTGTCCGATTCCGCAGCGGAGTCGTAAATGGAATCCAGCTCCTTCTCGGACGCCTCGATATAGTCTTCCAGCGCCTTGCCGGAATCTGCCTTTTTCCAGTCTTCATAACTGTTCTGAACCGTCACGTTGTACTCTTCGATCAGGTCCTCGATCTCCTCATATTCCAGCACATCGTCCCGCAGGCGGGCCCATTCCTCCGCGGTGCGGGCAAACTCCGGGCTGGCGGCCATAGCCGTCAGGACGGCCGGACCGGACAAGGCGCCGGCGGCGTTTCCGACGGCTATGGCCGCGGCCAGAAGCACGGACCTCATCCGCGCGCGCTCTCTCCGTGCGCGGCTCCGTGCCGAAGCGGCAGCGGCGCGCCGGTCTCCCCGCGGCGCAGCCGCCGTATCATTTCCATTGATCTTTAACATAATCATTTCCCCCTCTCTAACCCTCATCGTCAAATTCCGGCATCTTCAGGCCCTTCAGCCCATCCATCACGGAATAGTACGCCGGCAGCATCAGAAGCGCCAGAAGCGTCGACGCGATCAGTCCGCCCACATCCACCAGCGCCAGCCCCTGCATGATCTCGCCGGCGTCGCCGTAGGCGAGGCACATGGGGATCATGGCCACGATGGTGGTCAGCGTCGTCATAAGGATCGGGCGCAGACGGGTGGTCCCGGCCTCGATCAGGGCGGTCGACATATCCATTTCCTTCCGGTACTGATTGACCGTATCTACATAGAGGATCCCGTTGTTCACCGCGGTTCCGACCAGCATCATGAATCCGAGCATGGACGGCATGCTGATCGTCACATCCGTCACAAACAGAAGACTGAACGAGCCGATCAGGGCGAACGGGATCGTCGTCATGACCATCAGCGAGAACTTGGGCGATTCGAACTGGGCCGCCATGACCACAAAGACCAGAAACGCCGCGATCAGCACCGCCTGGAACAGGGCTCCCAGTTCCTCGTAGATCATCTCCGTCATGGTGTTCTCCATGATCGCCACATCCGCAGCCAGCCGCGGCCGCACCACCTCATCGATCAGCATTTCGGACACCCGGTCCGTCTCCCTCTCGTCGGAGGTATCGACCATTTCCGTATAATCCCCGTTGATCGTCACGCGGTACTGCTTATTGTATCTGGAAATGCTCCTGGGACTGTCCTCATAAGACACTTCCGCGATATCCGTCAGGGCCACCTGCGCTCCGGTTGTGGTGGGGATCATAATGCTCTTCACCTCATCCAGCGTGTCGTACTCCCCGTCCGGATACTCCACCATCACGCTGACTTCCCGGCCGTCCACCTCCAGCGTGGTCGCCTCCGTGCCCTCCAGCATCAGATTGACCATACCGGCCACCTGCACCGGGGAGAGTCCCTCCGCCGCCGACTGCACCGGGTCCAGACTGATCTTGATCCTGGGAGCCGCGTTTTCCAGGGAAGAATGGACCTTCGTCACCTCCGGGCGGTCCGTCAGTTCCCGCACGATCCGGTCCGAGACATCCTTCACCGTGTCGTAATCCGCGCTATGCAGGATCACTTCAAAGCCCTGGACCGTCGTCATCATGGAACCCATGGTGCTGGCGGCCTCCATCGTGATATTGCAGTCCGGGATCCGGGCCATGAGGTACCTCCACTGCCGGATCACTTCATCCGTCTCCATAGTCCGGTCATCCCTCAGATAGGCGTTTATCGTCGCGCCGCTTCCCCCGCCGATGCTGCTGCTTAAGCCGCTGGCGCCGTAGGACAGCAGGTAGGACGCCACATTTTCATCCGAAGTCACCACTTCCTCCACCCGGGTCAGGATCTCGTTTACCGCCTCCACCCGCAGGCCCGGCCGGGTCTCGATGGAGATGCTGACCGCTCCCTCGTCCGCCGCGGGGATCAGCTCCGTCCGAAGCCGCGTCGCCAGGAAAATGGAGCCGGCCAGCAGAAGGATGGAGGTGAGGATGACAAGTCCTTTTCTCGGAAGCAGCCGCTTCATGATCCTCCGGTAACCGTTCTGCAGGGCCGCAAGCACGCCCGACATCGGGGCTTTCTCCCGCTCCCTCGGCCGGTACATGACGTAGCACAGCGGCACGATGGTCATGGCCGAGATCAGGGAAGCCGTCATACAGAACACAATGGTAAATCCAAGCGGCTTGAAGATCTGTCCCGAAAGGCCCTTCAGGAACGCCAGCGGGAGGAAGACCACGCAGGTAGTCAGCGTCGATCCCAGGATGGACTGCATCACGATGCCGCTGCCGTCCAGGGCGCCCCTGGTGTACTCCCGCATGCTGGTTCCTTTCGTAGACCGGAAACAGCTCTCCAGCACGACGATGGAGTTATCCACCATCATGCCGACGCCAAGCACAAGACTGCTCAGCGTGATCACGTTCAGTGAAAATCCCATCAGGCTCATGGCGATCAGCGCCACAAGGATGGACAGAGGGATCGAAGTCCCTACGATCAGGGATGCCTTGATATCGCCGAAAAACAGCAGGATGATGATCATCGAGACCACCGCCGCCATGATCATGGTCTGAAACACGGACGACAGGGAGTTGCGGATCATGACGCTGTTGTCGTTGACGATGATCAGCTCCAGTTCCGGATCGGCGGCGGTCAGCTCAGCCACCACCTTCTTCACGTCCTCCGAGACCTCCACCTCGCTGCTGCTCTGCTGCTTCTGGATGCTGATGGAAATGGTGTCGCGCCCGTTGAAGCGCCCGAGTCCGCTCTCATCTTCCAGCGCCGAGTAGATATTGGCCACGTCGTCCAGATAAATGATATTGCCGCCTCCGGCGGTGATCGGGATGTTCTTCAGACTCTCCATCGTGTCGTAGGAGACCTCCGCGGTCACCGCAAGGTTCTGTTTCCCCACATCGGCGTCGCCGATGGGATATGTAAAGTCCGCGCTTCCGATGGCCTGGGCCACCGTGCTCATCGTCAGACGGTACTGGCTGAGCCGCTCCGGGATCAGCTCCACCCGGACATACTCGGGACGGCCTCCGCTGATATCGACGCTGGCCACCGTGGACAGGCGCTCGAATTCCGGCACAATGCTGTGATCCACATAGTTATACAGGTTCTCCTGGCTGTCGTTATTGACCGCCAGGCTCATGCTTGCCGTCTCATTGATATCCATCTCGATGATCATCGGATCCTGGACATCTTCGGGAAACCCTGCCTGAACCGTATCCAGGGATTTCTTCAGGTCGTTGTAAGCCTCGTCGATATCGATGCCGTACTCGTACTGCACCAGGACAACGGAATAATTCTCGCTGGAAATACTCTGGTAATTGTCCATGCCGGACAGCGTGCTGATCTCGTCCTCAATGGGTTTGCCCACCAGTTCGTTGACGTCCTCGGGACTGGCCCCGGGGTACATGGTAAATACGATCAGCATCGGCATGTTGATCTCCGGGATCAGCTCCATCTTCGAGGAAAGTACGGACGTCAGGCCGAACACGATCAGGCACAGCACCGCCATCAGGGTTGTGACCGGACGCTTCAGCACTGTTTTCGTGATATTCATAGAGCGTCCTCCTCCAGCATGGCCGGCGCGCCCTCATAGAGCTCCGGGCTCCAGGTCGTGATCACCTGATCCGCTTCCGTAAGCCCCGACACGATCTCGATCTTCTCATCATCGCTGATCCCGGTCTCCACCGGCACCTCATGGACCGTTCCCGCGTCATAGGTATACACATACGGCTCGCTGCTGCTGTAATAGACCGTGTCCACCGGCAGGACCAGCACGTTCTCCGCTCCGTCGGTGATCACATTCAGACGGACCGTGGTACCGCTGATCAGGGAATCCGCGGATTCCACCGACGCCTTCACGTCAAACAGCCCTGTTGTCGTGCTGACCATGCTTCCGACCTCCGTGATGGTGCCGGTATACTGGCTTCCGCTCTTCTCTATCAGAACGGTATCTCCCTCTTTCACATGCGCGAGCATTGCCTCCGTCACGGAAAATGTGACCGTCTTGCTGCCCTCCCCCGCGATGACGCAAAGGGGGCTGGACTGGGTCGCCATGCCGTGGACCTCCATGCTGCTGCTCTCGATCCTTCCGGAAATGGTGGCCGTGATCTCGCTGAAATCCATCTGGTATTCATAGGCCAGCTTCGCGCTGTCGTACTGGATCTGCGCCGCCTTGGCGGCGCTCTCCACCTGCTCGTAATTCTGGGCGGAGATATCTCCGGTCTGGTAGAGGACCTTCATCCGCTCCAGATTCGCCTGGGCGTCCTCCAGCTGAACCTGCGCCGCGTCCAGCTGAAGTCTGGCGGAATCCACCTGCTTCGTATCGATCTTGCAGAGCGCCTGGCCCTCCGTCACGTAATCCCCCGCGTTCACATATACTTCGGTGATCTCGCCGGCAGCCATCGGAATGACATAGACCATATCAGCGGGTTCCACGCTTCCGATCAGGCTGCGCGATACCTGAATATCGCCGCGCTCCGGGCTGGTCACCTGAACCACCGGCGGAGCCACGCTCTCTCCGGCCGCTTCCTGCCCCGGCTGGCGCACTCCCAGCCAGATCCCCGCCGCGGCGGCCGCGGCCACTACCGCAGCCGCGATAACAACCCCTTTATTCATAGTTTCTGTCCTCCATTCTCTCAGATTCCGATACGCGGTACGCCCCGCGCTTCAGCACATCAAGCGATCTCCTGAAATTCTCCTTCACAGGTTCTTCCCTCTCCGGATTCCGGCAGAACTCCGACAGGGCGGCAAACAGGATCATCGCCGCGATCCTGGCGACGATCGCCACTCCATCATCCGACGGATCCGCGAAACGGGACCGGTCCAGCTTCGACAGCAGGACCTCGTTCAGCTCCTGCTCGCAGTCGGCCGGGTTCGGAAGAAACTCCGAAAGCGGCAGCGGCTCCGGATACGCGATCAGATTCTTATGCAGGCTGAACAGGTTATTATGCCGGCAGAAATCCACCGCCTCCTCCATAAAACTGGTCACGATCCCAAAAAACTCTCCGCCGGACTCCTTAAGACTCCTGACACAGAACTGGTCCCACTGCTGTTTCGTCCCCCACAGGATGAAGAGCAGCAGATCCCTCTTATCTTCAAAATACGTATAAAAGCTTCCTCTGGAAATACCGGCCTGCTTGATGATCTGGTTGATCGAGACCTTCTCGTAGGGCTGATCCACAAACTCATGGACCGCCGCCTCCCAGATCACGGTCTGCTTCTCCTGGGGAAGCCGCATAAACCTCTGGCTTGGCATGAAACCGAACTCCTTTCCTTCACGCAAAAGGGTGACAACATGTCATTCATTATAATGACACCCTGTCACCCTGTCAATGCGTCTGAGAAGAATTTATATATTCTTTATACTTTCAGTTTCCCTTCAGATTCCGCGATACCGTGATCTCCTGATTGTCGATATGCTCGCGCATGGCCTCCCTTGCCTCGGCCACATGGCGGGCGCGGATGGCCCTCACGATATTCTCATGCTCCAGCAGAAGGATCTGCCTCTTATCCGCGTCTTTTATGTACTCCAGACGATAGCGGTACATCTGCTCCCGCAGATTGTTGAGGATCTGGACCAGCCGGGCGTTGCCGCTGCCGCTGAAGATCACATCGTGGAATTTCTCATCGCACTCCGCCATCTCCATGATGTCCCCGGAATCCACCGCCTCCGCGAACGCGTCCCTGGCCGCTTCCAGCCCGCCGATCTGCTCATCGCTCATTCTCTGGCATGCAAGCTCTGTGGCCAGTTCCTCCAGAGAACGGCGGACCTCCAGCACCTCGCGCAGGCTTTTCTCCGAGATCTTCGCCACCTCGGCGCCTTTCCGCGGGATCATCAGGACCAGTCCTTCCAGCTCCAGCTTGCGGATCGCTTCCCGGATCGGCGTCCTGCTGACGCCCAGCCGTTCTGCCAGCTGGATCTCCATCAGCCTCTCCCCCGGCGCCAGCTCCCCGCGCAGGATCGCCTGCCGCAGCGTGTTGAAGACCACATCCCGCAAAGGCAGATACTCGTTCATTTTCACATTCAGATTGTACTCCATCGGCTTATCCATCCTTTTATCTTATTTGTCTTATGTATTCCTGTTTCGTCGTCTTTCGGTTGAACAGGTTCGTCAGATACACCTGCCGCGCCAGCTGGCTGCCCGCGCCGTAACGCATCTTCTCGTAAGCCGCTGCCGCCATCCTCGGATTCGTGAACAGCCCGAATACGGTCGGTCCGCTTCCGCTCATCATGGCGTTCACCGCCCCCCAGTCCAGCATCAGCTGCCGGATCTCTGCGATCTCCGGATGTTCCGGAACTGTCACGCTCTCCAGGACATTGCCCATCTTCGCCGCGACCGTCATGATATCCTGCCGCCGGATCGCTTCCACCATTCCGTCGACGTCCGGGTGCTGCTCTGCCGTCAGCTCATCGGCCCGCAGCTTTTCATAGACATTCTTCGTGGAGACGCCGACCGCCGGCTTTGCGATCAGGATCTGGCACTGCGGCATCGGCGGAAGCGGCGTTAAGATCTCGCCAATCCCCTCGCAGAGAACCGTACCGCGCAGTACGCAGTAAGGCACATCCGCGCCGAGCTTCGCGCCTCTCTGCTGCAGCTGCTCCGGACTCAGGCCAAGCCCGAACATCCTGTTCACGCCGTAAAGCACTGCCGCGGCGTCGCTGCTGCCTCCGGCCATGCCCGCCGCCACCGGGATAAATTTCTTCAGACGGATATGTACGCCCTGTTCCACGCCGAATTCCTGCATCAGAAGCGCGGCGGCCTTATAGACCAGATTATTCTCGTTCACTGGCAGATAATACAGATTCGTCTCGACCGTGATCCCGGGCTTCTCCCGCCAGAACAGATCGATCTTGTCATAAAGCCCCACCGTCTGCATCACCATGCGGACTTCATGATAGCCGTCTTCACGCCTGCGCAGGACGTCAAGAGCCAGATTCACCTTGCCGTAAGCCTTCAGGCTTAAGTATCGCACCATGGGCTGTCGTTCTCCTTCACACATCCCGCATGCGGCCGGAACATACAGCGGCGAGGCCGACGCATGAACCGACGCATGTTTGTATACTGTCTATTGTATACTGTATGCTACATACTGTATATTATATACTGTATTTAAGAAAAGGCAAGCGGATTCTCAAAAAAATATGTCGTTCTTTTTCGCCGTATACCCGAACCGATTCGCAAAATATTGTAATTTTTCACAGGATTTTTCGAAAACGCCCGAAAAAGATTGACCATAATATTCGTTGACAACATTTTATCACGGTGCTATCATAAAGTGCATGATGAGCGAAGGGGCTATGGAACGACCATAGTCCCTTTTCTCATCGGAATATAGGAATCACTGCGCAGGGCGAAGGAGCTTTCTGAAGGAGAAAAGCACCTTCGCCCTTTTTATACGCCGCGGTTCCGAAAAATGAGAGGAGAAAGAGTTATGACTGAAGAAATCTTTCGTGCTGTTAACAGCGAAGTATTCGCCGTGTGGTTCCTGATCGGCGCGGCCCTGGTCTTCTGGATGCAGGCCGGCTTCGCCATGGTGGAGACCGGTTTCACCCGGGC